>JBEKFN010000144.1:0-9758 GCA_050013295.1 Terriglobales bacterium | reverse complement strand
CAACTGACGCGCCAGTGCGTGCACGAACTGGAGCGTAAGGTCATCCTGAAGGTGCTGCAACAGCACCACTGGAATCGTAAGCAGGCAGCCCGCACGCTGGGCATCAGCTATCGCGCCCTGCTTTACAAGATCCGCGATGCCGGCTTGCCCTCGAACCGTGCCCTGCGCCTGCAGCAGGCGGAGAAAAACAAACCCGCCGCCGACGGACCCACCGACGACGCAAGGCCAACGAGCGGAGCGGCCGCCGATTAAGACGGCCGGTTGCGGCATCGGGTGATCGGATCATCGGGCCGTCTCTCTCCCGGCCCAGACTTCCGATGACCCGATCCCACCGCTCACGCCCGCCGCCCCTCCGCGGATATCCCTTGATCGACAGTATCGTGTATTGGTACACTTTACAGATACTGAAGAGCTATCGGCATAAAGGCATCAAGCTGTTTGCCGAAACCGGCTCGAAGGCTGGCATTCAGCCAGAACACGCAAACCGGCTCAAAAGGATCTTGTCCGCCTTGGATGCGGCTACGTGCGCGGCTAACATGAATGCGCCCGGCTACGCCCTGCACCCGCTCAAGGGCGAACTGGAGGGCCACTGGGCCGTGCGGGTGAGCGGGAACTGGCGGCTCACGTTCGCGTTCGAGGGCGAGGACGCGATCCTCGTCGATTACAAGGACTACCACTAGGAGCTAAGTATGCTTTTCCATCCATCCCATCCCGGCGAAGTTTTGAAGGATTACCTAGGCGACATGACGGTGAAGGAGGCGGCCAAGCGCCTTGGGGTGACGCGGCCGAATCTCTCCCGGATACTCAACGGCCGCGCCGGCATTTCGGCGGTGATGAGCGTGCGGCTTGCCAAGGCGATGCCGTACACGTCTCCCGAGTTTTGGCTGAAGATGCAGCTCCATTACGATCTTTGGAAGGCCCAGAAAAACAGGCTGCCAAGAATCAGACCGTTTCCGGCCCGGGCGCAGAAGGAGCTCGCCTCAGCTTGACTGCATTATGGAACTTTATATCCAAAATGCTCGCTGCAAAGCTGAATCAGCCGATTAGTTATCGGCGTTACAAATCGTCGTCGAGATATGCCATACCGCCCGGCATTTCAAGAGATAATTTGCCTACCGGGCACATCCGATCCGTAAGCCAGCGTTGAACCGAGGGGGGAATCGCATGAGGGCGAGACCAGATCCTGCCGCGACAATCGCAATCCTTTCGTTGCTTGGGTTGGTGTCCGCGCTTCTGTCCAATCTCGTACCGGCTTTGTTAACAGCGCCGCGCTCGCCGCTTTTCGTTGGAAGCAGTCTAGGAGTTTTCCCCGGAGACGTTTTCGGGGCCATGATAGCGGTCTACTTCTTGACTTATGCAGGCATCCGGTCTGCTACAAAGGCAATTGGCCTGGTCATCGCTTCCATGTTCGCGTATTTCGTGGCCATGTTTTCGGGAATGTTCCTGGGAATGTTCGCGTCCCAGATCATGGGCTTTCAGCCGAATTGGGACACCGCCAGCGCCGAGCTGCGTGCAGACATGGTCGCGCCAGTTCTTATTGCCGGCGTGCTCGGCGCATTTCTGGTTTTGACAGCCGTACTGCGCCTGTATTCGGCAGAAACATCATGGCGTCGTGTAATGAGAAAGTCCCTGCCGTGGTCTCTGGTCGGCGGACTCCTCGCATTGGTCGGCTGGGGTATGGGGCCATCTCTTGGAATGTTAGTTTGGTCGACCCTAAAATCTTATCAATTGGTGCCAGCCAATGAGGATATAGGGTATGCCGCTCGGAGCATGAATCTGAACCAGTACTCGGCGAATATCATTTGGCAAACTGGCATGGGGATGATTCTCGGCATCATGCTTTTGGAAACCCGGCTTGTGCCCACTACGGCCGGTGCGGGCGCTATCCCGAAGCAAAAACTGAAACCGAGCAACGCTTTTTTGCTTGCGCTGATGGCAGTGCCTCTGACCTGGTTTGTCGTTGTTTCATCACCAAGCGACTACCAGAACATGCGCTGGCACCGCGCCCACCGTGAAGAACTCGCGGCAGAACCGAGACACCACGCCTGCCGACTCGATGCTCATCCTGGCCCCAATCGGCAAGTACTCGCCCGAGCAGGCCCGTGCCGCGCATAGCACCAGCGGTCAGGATTACTCGGTTCGCTATAGTCTCTCCGGCAGACCGAGCGCTGGCCCATCCAGCGTCGGACCACATGTCGATGTCGAGGTGCAAGATTGGCCTAGCGGATGGGCGAAATCCGAACTGCCGTCACAAGGGCAAGGCTTTTCTAAAAACGCTCACCAAAACGCATATGGTGCAAGTGTGGAAGAACGCACCAAATTTGGAAATCGAATCTTGTTCAAGCGGGATGCCGAGGCCCACTATGCTTGGATGAGCAATGACCGAATAGTGCTAATGAAGTTTTATTCAGTCGATCCGGATGAATTCTTAAAGAAGTACCTGGAAAAATATCCGAGCACTCTCTAGGTTTTCACATCCGCAATCTGCCCTCTAACCTCTGACCTCTCCTCACGCCCAGTAGGTCCGATCCAGCGTCCGGTACTGAATCGCCTCGGCGATGTGTTTCGGTTCAAGCTGCGGAATCCCATCCAGGTCGGCAATCGTGCGTGCGACTTTCAGGATGCGGTCATGGGCGCGGGCGCTGAGCCCCTGCTGCGCCATGGCGCGTTCCAGCAGGCGCTCACAATCGGCGGAGAGTTCACAGAATTTCCGTATGAACTGCGTCGGCATTTGGGCATTGCAGTAAAGTCTTTCGCGCCCAGAAGAGAAGCGCGCCAACTGGACGTCACGGGCGCGAACCACGCGCTCAAGAATGCTCGCTGAGCTTTCCGACTCCTTCGTGCTGCGCATCTCTTTGTAGTTCACCGCCGGGACGTCAATGTGAATGTCGATGCGGTCGAGCAGCGGCCCCGAGATTTTAGAAATGTAGCGCTGGATCATGGGCGGGGTACAGTGGCATTCGCGGGTGCGGTCGTTGTGAAATCCGCAAGGACAGGGGTTCATGGCGGCGGCCAGCATGAAGCGCGCGGGGAAAGTCAGCGACATGGCGGCCCGTGCGATGCAGACGGTACCGTCTTCGAGCGGCTGGCGCATGACGTCAAGAACGTTGCGCGGGAATTCGGGAAATTCGTCGAGGAACAGCACCCCATTGTGAGCAAGCGAAACCTCGCCCGGACGCGGGATCGCACCGCCGCCGATCAGGCCAGCATCTGAGATGGTGTGGTGAGGCGCGCGGAAAGGTCGCAGCCCGACGAGTCCGGCGTGCGCATCGAGCACACCAGCGACACTGTGAATCTTGGTGGTCTCCAGGGCTTCTTCGAAAGTAAAGGGCGGCAGGATCGTCGGCATGCGTTTCGCCAGCATCGTTTTTCCAGATCCTGGAGGCCCGATCATTAGAATGTTATGACCACCGGCGCACGCGACTTCAAGGGCCCGCTTGGCGGTTTGCTGGCCGCGAACGTCTTTGAAATCCACCGGGAAGTGCTGAGCTTGGCAGAGCAGTTGATCGGTGTCGACCTGCAAGCGGGAGACGCCGTTGCCGGAGTTGATGAGATGAATGACTTCCAGCAATGATTTAACCGGGTAAACCTCAACGTCACCAACCATAGCGGCTTCGCGAGCGTTGACTTCGGGCACGATCAGGCGTTTTACTTTCGATCGACGAGCCTCGATCGCGATCGGCAAAGCGCCACGCACTCCGCGCACCCTTCCGTCGAGCGAAAGCTCGCCGACAAACAGCGCGTCGGGGATCTCCTTCTTGTTCAGCCCGCCGTATGCGCCGAGGATGCCGAGCGCCATGGGCAGGTCGAAGCCGGAGCCTTCCTTGCGGATGTCGGCCGGCGCTAGATTAATGGTGATCTGGGTGGGAGGGATATCGTAGCCGCAATTCTTCAGTGCCGAGCGGACCCGATCGCGGCTTTCGCGGACGGCAGCATCGGGCAGGCCGACGGTGTGAAAGTGGTCTTCCTGCGTTTTGATGCCCGAGACATCCACTTCCACCTCGATAATGTTGGCGTCAATGCCGTAAACGGCGGCACTCAGAGTTTTATAGAGCATAGGGAACACCAGTGCGCACACGAAGGAGGTAGCGCGGATGGGAGATCCTTGCCGACATCATAGCCAGTGCAAAACCGCACCGCTGTGATGGGCATCACCCGGTTACCGTGATGGAACGCTCTGGAACGTTCTGTCGTGAACCGCCGCTTTCAGTGCTAGGCTAGGGGCAATCTGGCGGATAATGTTTTGCGCCAGTGGAGTCCCTCAATGGTCGACGTAGATCCCACTTCAGCGCGGCCCGGTCAAGTGTCAAACCGGCTGGAACGCGAAGAGAGCCAGTTGTGGCGATGGGCGCTTGGCCTGCTCGTTTTGCTTGCGGCGGCAGTGGCAGCGTTGTCGTGGCAACAACTGAAAGACCTTCCTTACCGGCTGTGGGCAATTCCCGCCGGACTCTTCGCGCTCGCCGTCTTGTTTGCCACTTATGCTTTCGGGCGCAAACGCGAGGTTGCGGAGCTCAAGCAGATTCTAAGGGGCTTTCAGAATCAGGCGGGAGTCACACCCGCCGAAGACCAACTCGATCAGTTGGGCCAAATGATTATGCGCTCGCAGCGCAACTTCAAGGAGCTGATCGATTCTCTGGATGACGTGGCGCTCGCCATTTCACTCGATGGAACCCTGCGCACGGTAAACCGGCGATTTACGGAAATTCTCGGTGTTCCTTACTCGCAGCTGGTTGGTCACAAACTTGAGGAATTCCTGAGCGCGCCCCTGCATGCGGAGGCGACCGGAGGGCTGGAACGGTTTGTGGAGAAGCGGAACTGGTCGGGAGTGGTGGAAGTTCAGCTCAAGAAAGATACCCGGCGGCTTTACTTCGACTGCGTGGTCAATGCCATCGTCAAGGGCGGCGAGGTGACCGGGGCAAGTGTGCTGGCCCGCGACATCACCGGTCATCGTGAGAAGGAACAGCGCTTCACGCAGCTCTTCGAATCTCTGCAGGAAGGCGTGTACATCAGCAATCCGGAAGGCAAGCTGCTCGAGGTAAACCCGGCCCTGGTCTCCATCTTGGGATATGACAGCAAAGAAGATTTGTTGCAACTGCCGCCGGAACAGCTGAATGTTGACGCGGGCGCTCCGGTGCTGGGACACGCGGGAAGCCAGAGCGGCCACACCCGCACTCGCGAGGTTCGACTGCGAAGAAAAGATGGCGGAGTCGCGGTGTGCGTGGATACCTCGAGCGGCGTGATGGAAGCCGGACGGATTGTCCGTTACCAGGGCACGCTGGTAGACGTCACCGAGAAGCGCGCGCTGGAACGACAGTTGCGGAGGCAGGAAGAGTTCCGCCGGCACCTGCTGGAAAGTTTTCCGGATCTGATTCTGGTGCTCGATCTGAAGGGTCAGTACACCTTCGTGAGCGCGCGCATCGGCGAACTCCTCGGGTACGGACCGGAACATCTCATGGGCAAGAACGTCGCGGAGACGGAGAATGCTCCACCGGAACTGGCCGAACTCTACCGCACCGTCGCGACCGGCGAGAGTTCGCTGACATCACGGGAGTACGGCTCCCGGCACCGCGACGGCAACTGGCGCACCATGCTGGGCATGGCAAGTCCTCTGCTGGATGCCGAGGGCAAACCGGCGGGCGTGATCATCTCCGTCCGAGATGTAACGATGGAGAAAAAACTGGAGCAGCAGATTATTCAGAGCGAGCGTCAAGCGGCCATGGGTCAGATGATCGGCGGATTCGCCCACGAGCTCAACAACCCGCTGACCAGCATTCTGGGCATGGCCGAGCTGCTGCAGGAGGGCGACACCAGCGAAGGCGCCCGCAAACAGATTGCGATTCTGCACCAGCAGGCGAGGCGCGCCGCCGAGATCGTCCAAAACTTGCAATACTTCGCCCGACCCTCGGCTCCGGGAAAGAGCCAGGTAAATCTAAACGAACTCGTGCAACGCACCGTGCAGATGCAGGCGTATCCGCTGCGCAAGAGCAACATCACGGTGGATTTTCTGCCCGAACCGGCGATCCCCGCGATCATGGCCGATCCCAATCAACTGATGCAGGTCTTCTTGAATCTTCTGCTGAATGCCGAACAGGCCATCCGCGAAAACCGCGAGAAGGGCACGATTCGCGTCCGCATCGGACGCAAGCCCGACTCGGTATGGATCGTGTTTCAGGACGATGGCCCGGGAATCGCGCCCGAAAACCTGGCGCATATTTTTGATCCTTTCTTCACTACCAAGCGGCCCGGTCGAGGGACCGGCCTGGGGCTGAGCATCTGCAAGACCGTACTGCGCGAGCATGGAGGAAACATCGAAGCCGCAACGTCCCCGGATGGAGGCGCGGTGTTTACGATTACACTGCCGGTCACGGCGGCAGAATCGGGAACGGCCGCGAAGTAAGGCGGGGTTGCTCCGGCACTCCTTTTGGATAGTTTCCCCACCCGGTGGACGGGCATTGGCGCTTCCATCTACATGAGAAGATTCACAGCAGCAGGAAGGAAGTGGCCCGGCGTTAGCTCCGTCACGATGTCGTAACTGTCGCAAAATCCCGATTACAGTGCGCCGGGATGAAGATCCTTACGAGAAAGGAATAGCGATCCGCTCGGCCTCGAGTCTTGCGCTGGGTATCGTGAGGTACACAGCGAAGCGTAGACAGAGGATAGGCGGGGTGGGTATCCAGCTCCGAAAAGATGCAATCCGGACGCCGACGTCCTTGTAATGCGCGGATGGCAACATGAACAGGCGCGATAACGCGAGCTTCTGTTTGGTCCGGCGTAGTCGAAGACCCCAGGCACGCCTAGAAACTTCATGCACGAGAACCGGGAGACCTCGGAGACACCTACGGCTCAACCAGGCCGATGGTGGATTTGCAGGGAGGGTTGGACAGGCCAAGCAGTTTTCCTAGAGGAATCTGCACGCTGCGAGAAAAATTAAACGGGCGTCCGGATTCTTCCGAATCCAGGACGCCCGGGCAGCCCTCCCCCAGAACTGCTCAATTGGGAATGTAAGACTAAGCGGCGAATCTGAAAATGGCACGCGGGTGCTAAACTCGCTCCACCAAAGTGCTACCCCGTAAATCACACATTACAAAGCCTTAATCCAAAGTCTATCGTTGGCTTCTACTCTGAAAACACCATCTTGCCGGGCACCGTTAAGGTGGAAAAAGGCGAGCACCCAGTGTGAGAAGAAGAAGAACAATAGATAGGCGCGAGAGCGCCGGTCGATGGATCGTAGGTATAAGCCTCAATCCCGATTGCACTGCCGATATAGAAAAAGCGGCCGCTGGGGTCGAAGAGGGCGAACAGTCCGCCTGCAGCCACACTGAATGGCGAGTCCGTCACGGCCACAAGTTGTCCGTTCGGATAAGTGATCTCGAAACACCAGACGGAGAAGATCGATCCCGGGGTCACCGCATAAACCAACCTGCCGGTAGGATCGATGGCGATCGTGGTGGGGCCCGCGCCGCCCACCGTGGAGGTAAACGGCGAGCCGAGTATCGGGGTTAGTGCACCGCTGGTGCGATCGATGTTGAACCCGGAAATGTTGCCGATGGTGGACTGATTTGGCGGAGGGTTGGTGGCCGAAGGGTTCGTAACATAGAGGAACTGATCACTCCCATCCACTGCCGGGCTGAGGGCTCCGCCTCCCTGTCCCGAAGAGACTGGAGTCCCAGGGACCAGACTGAGCTCGCCATTCGCAAACGAAAAGCCGGTGACCATGCCGATCTCCGGGTTGGTGACATAAACAAACTGGCCGGAATGCGTGAACAGAATATTAGTTGGATTCGTATTCGCGGGGACAGGCGATCCGAACGGGGACAAAGCGCCCGTGCTGGCATCGATTGAGAAAACGGAAATATCGCCACCGTTATAGTCGCCACCGTTAGAAAAATTATTTGTCACCAACAAGTATTTGCCGGTGGGGTCGATGACCACCGCATTCGGACTGGCACCGGCCGCAATCGGAGTGCTGCCGAGCGTCAATGTCCCGTCGCCGGCGACGTTGAAAATCGAGATCGTGTCGTCGAAGGAATTGATCGCGTACAGGATGTTTTTCGACGGGAGGAATGCCAGGCCGGTGGGCGTAAAGTCCTGCTGTTGCGGCGTCTGCGCTCCCGTGGTGATGTCTCCGGTTGCGCCGTCGACGTGCAGCAGGAGAACGGAACCGAACGCTGGCAGGGTGACGTAGGCATCGTGGTTGGATGTCGACGTGCTCTGGTTGCCATTGCCGCAGGAAAGGGAAAATCCGGCCAGGACGACGAACGCGGCGATCAGAATGCGGAGGCCATCACTTTGACCTACCCGTGCGGCACGCGCCGCCCTTAGAAAGCTCATTTGCGAACCAGCTCCTCACTATCCAAGATGGGGACGAAAAGGTCGTGTTCACTATATCGTGCACGAGAAGGCGGGAACTCGCAACTGCATCGGGTCATCGGGTGATCGGGTCATCGGATCATCGAAACCCGGGGCTCTGCTTTTCGATCACCCGATGACCCGATCAATTCAAGATGTGTTCTAATCGATTGCGTCGTGATCGACATCCACTGCCACATTCTGCCCGAGGTCGACGACGGCCCCAAGTCCTGGGATGCAGCCGTCGAAATGTGCCGTATGGCGGCAGCCGACGGCATTACCCACACCGTCGCCACCCCGCACGCCAACGATCGTTACGCCTATGATCGCGAATACCTCTTCGGGCTTCTCGGCCAGCTGCGCGAGAAGGTCGGTCCCGCGCTGCAATTGCAATTCAGTCTAGGCTGCGATTTTCATCTTTCATTCGAAAATCTCGAACGCGTCCTGGCGCAGCCGCACACCTACACGATTGGCGAAACCAACTATCTGCTGATTGAACTCAGTAACTTCAGTGTTCCGACCCGGCTTTCCGAGTGTTTCACCCGCCTGGCAGATCGCGGCCTTACACCCATCCTGACCCATCCCGAACGGAACCCGATCCTGCAGCAAACGCCGCAGCGCATCCTGGAGTGGGCGGAACAGGGCTGCCTGATGCAGGTCACGGCTTCGGCGCTCACGGGGCTCTGGGGAGAGCGGCCTGAAATCATCGCCCGCTGGCTGCTCGACCGCTCTGCCGTGCATATCCTCGCCTCCGATGCGCACGACACCAAGCGCCGCATCCCGAATCTTTCCGCGGCTCGCGATGTGGCAGAGAAAATCGTGGGAGCCGAGTATGCCGAAGCGCTGGTCGAGGGCAACCCGGGAGCGATTGTTAACGGGATGCCGATCCCTTACTGCCCGCGGCCGGTGCTGGATTAGTTACAGCCCGGTGCCTAGTTAGAACTAAGTACGGCAAACTCTCCTATCCCACGCAAAGGCGTTGGTTTCGCTGCCGCGTTCGGACCTAATCCTGGATACATCTTGTTTTTCTGATCTCATACCATACCGATATCTCACCGCAAAATCCTCTTGACAGTCCAAGGGCGGCGTTTTAGAATTCTCCATCTAGAGCGAGCGCTCGTCTTGATACCGCGAGCGGATGAACAAAATGCCCAAGCTTTTGGACGACACCGTCGCCAAGAACCGGCGCAAAATCGAACGCGCCGCCCAAAAGCTTTTCACCCGGCAAGGATTTCACGGTACGACCGTCCGGGAAATTGCCCACAATGCCGGCGTATCCATGGGTAAGCTCTACCTCTACTATCCGACCAAGGAAGACATCTTTATCGATCTGGTCCAGCACATGGAGCAGAAGATGGAAGCCCTCCGGCGGACAAAGATTTTTCCCTTCATGCAATCTCCCGATCCGG
>JBEKFN010000143.1:0-9802 GCA_050013295.1 Terriglobales bacterium | reverse complement strand
AGCTCAAATAGAAGGTACCAAGTCGGGCCAATCCCGTAACGCTCCATAGCAGTGCCGTTCACGTATTTTGGGCGCTTGAGCCGCAGACGATATCCGAATTGAGCCAGCAAATCGGAGCCACTCAGCCGCTTGCCGTCGGCCTCTGTGGATAATAGGTGTTCATTCCGGTTGGGCACGATAAAGAGATACTTGATTCTGGCATTGCGGAGTATCGCCAACCACCACGAAATCGATTCCGCAGTACATTCCGAGAAGCTGTGAATATTTGTGGCCAGGTCGATAACGCCGTCTTTGACTAGGGATTCCACTTCGTCAACGGGTATGGCGGTGGCCCGCGCCTTTCGGTATCGCAGGTAGAAGTCGCAGATGAAGGTGGACTCTGCAACGGCATCGGTGCAGAACACCGGGTCGGCAGAGGGCATCGCTTCGGAAAGACGATGTCCCAAGCGCCCGTATCCCGCTCCAATGTCGAGGACAGCAAGCTTGCGGGGACCGAAATTCTCATGCAGGAAATTGATCTCCATCACCGAATCGATCAAATCGCGACTCACGACTTTCCCGTGGAAGCGGAAAGCGTATGCGCCGAACATCCCGTCCTCCATCATTCCGTCGAAAATGCCCAGCCGATCGATGGTCTTGGAAAAATAGGCAGTCATGAGGTACTTGTTTTCGGAAAATTGAGGTCCCTGCCAGACATAAGCTCCGTCCCCCCGGAACCTCCTCAGGTCAACGCGTTGTGCTATGAAATCCGGCGACCATTGGGAATGAACCGCCGCCGGGTGGCGGGCGTAACGGCTCCGAAGCTCGGCCAGAAACGGGTTGCTCCATTGCAAGTAGGCTTCCGACTCTGGCGGAATCGGCGGAGCGGGTTCTTCGAGAATAAGGCGATTGGCACTCGCAAAAGTTGATTTGCGGACCAGTTGCAGGTCGAAAAGGGACAGGACTCCGTCGGCTGCTTTCCGCGCAACTGAGGTTAGAGAAAGATCGCGAATACTCATCGTGGATACTCCCCACCCACGAATATATTAGCCGAGATTCCCTTCTTGACTTCGAAATGGCAAAGATTCTACACGGCCCGTTTGCCCGGCGGTTCGCGGCTTTTGAGACGTGGGATGCCGGAATCGCCAATACCGTCTACTTCGACGGGGTTCCGCGCGTAGAGCGGAGCTTCCCTCGGTTGTTGGCGATAAATCCCCGATTACACTCATTGGCCGGGAACCGTGAGTCTTACGGCTGGCTAAATCAACGCCAGAATTCAGGGCTAGAACTCATCCCATTCCTCTGTGACCCGCGCCCTTGCATTTTTCCGGCGTTTGGGGCAACGTTTCACGTTGGAAAGGAGTGCTCCGAAATCATGATCAACGTTCTCATCCACCACGAAGTTGCCGACTATACGGCCTGGAAGGCGGTGTTCGATTCCGCCTTCGACTGGCGGCGCAAAAACGGCGAGCGCAATTGCCGTATTTTCCGCAGCGCTGGAAACGTCAACGACCTCACTCTTTTCTTCGAATGGGAGAGTCTGGAAAAGGCGCGCGCATTCATAGCTTCCGAGGAACTCAAGACCAGAATGGCGAGTGCCGGTGTCAAAGGTGCGCCTCGAGTCGACTTCCTCACTGAGGTGCACAGCCTCCGGCGCAGCGCTGCCGACTGAGCGCGCAGCGCACATATTCGGAGAGGATCGGAATCAGAGAGGCTCGGCATCCATTTCCGGCGATTCGCATCCAAAAGAAGTTGAGTCGGCAACCAGGACCGGAAGTAGATACCTCTCTGGCAATTTCCTCGTCTTCTGGCTTGCCCCTAAATTCGCAGCTTAAGGAGAATTTCATGCCAAAGAAACCAAGCTCCAGCAATCCGCACAAAGCTTCAGCCCAGCCCCGCTTCCACCAGACCGCCCGCGAACTCCAGCCCTTTGGCACCGTGACCAGTGAGATGCCGTTGCAACTGATCGAACCCGTCCGGCTGGAAATGACCGAGCAACTCAATCTACTGTTGGCCGACACCATGACTCTTCGGGATCTCTACAAGAAGTCCCATTGGCAGGTGTCCGGAGCCACTTTCTATCAACTTCATCTTCTGTTCGATAAGCACTACGGAGAGCAGAACGAGATCGTCGACACCATCGCGGAACGAATCCAGCTCCTCGGCGGAATCAGTATCGCCATGGCAGCGGACGTAGCAGAAACGACGCGTATTCCACGCCCGCCCAAGGGCCGCGAAGAGGTTCCCGTGCAACTGTCGCGCCTACTGGACGCGCACGAGATCATCATCATTGCGTGCCGTGAACTGGCCGAGCGCTCCAACAAGCTGGGCGACGCGGGCACCAACGACCTGGTAGTGAGCGATGTGCTTCGCACTAACGAGTTGCAGGTTTGGTTCCTCAGCGAGCACCTGGTTGAGGCGCCACTGGTCGAAGCCGAGCCCCTGCGGGAATCGGCGTAATAGCAAATCGATTTGCGATGGAATCCACGCGGGCTTCACGGCCCGCGTTTTTCGTAGGGACAGCCGCCCTCGGCTGTCCACGCGAGCGCAGCTTTCGAGGGTTTCGTTTGAACAGCCTTGCTCTCAAGAACCTGCGGGGCTTCGCCCTGCGGACAGCCGAGGGCGGCTGTCCCTACGTGGGCGTTTCCGGAGGTGGGATTAGTGGCGTGCGGAAAGAATGTGCAGGATCTGCTGCAGTTCATGCCGCAGATGCGCGACATTCACGGAAGGAGCCCCCGGAAACGGAAGCGCGGTCTGACTCCTATCGGGCTTGTTCTCTTCGCGCAATTGCACCCGCGCACCCGCGATCGTGAAGCCGTCTTCGTAAAGCAGTCTCTTGATCCGCACCACCGACTCCACATCGCGCTTGCGGTACATGCGCTGGCCGGTGCTGCTTTTCACGGGCTTGAGCTGCGGAAATTCAGTTTCCCAGAACCGAAGTACGTAGGCGGGCAGACGGCATAAGCCGGCGACTTCGCCGATCCGGAAATAGAGCTTGTCCGGAATAATGACTTCGGCGTTGCGGCCCACTTTCTTCGACACTTTCTTGTGAAGGCTCATGAAGACCGTTTCCCCACTCCCGTATACGCGTTTCTAGCACGAGCCGCGCCGCGGGACAACCCCCAAAACTACGGATGGGCCGTGTGGGGACGGGGCTTCGCCCCGTCCTAGCGGGGCGGAGCCCCGCTACCACACATGAATCTCGCAGCCGCAGATGGAAAAGCCCCTCAAGAGGTGCTTCTCTTGAGAGGCTTGCGGAATTTCTGAACGAGCATCCGTCCGCTTAGTGTTTCTTTTTCTTGGCGGCTTTCTTCTTGGTTGCCATGAAGTTTTTTCCTCCGTTTGAACGATTTGTTCTCCCAACGTTCTTTTCTCGACAGGGCACCTTGATGCCCGGGCTGCTCAACTTGTGGTATGAGCAACTGTCCTACCACAAGATATTGCCATTCATATGTAATTTGTCAACACAAATTTCACTTCCTTGAACGATTTTGGTGAAACACGTGTCCTGGTTTGCGCGGCGGCACTCACGAAAATTTCACCATTCGGCAGAACCTTCCCGGCTGTAGTCCGTGAAAGGCGCGCTGCCTGTGCGATAATTTCAGAAGAAATTTATGTCAGATCACAAAGTCTTCTGCGCAAAACTGAAACAGGAATTGCCTGGTCTGCCCGAGCCTCCCTTCGACAGCGCGTTGGGGAAAAAGATCTACGAGCAGATCTCGCAACAGGCATGGGGCCAGTGGGTGGAGCACTGCAAAATGTTGCTGAACGAATATCGCCTGAACCCGGCGCGCAAGCAGGATCAGGAAGTCATCGTGCAGCAGATGGAGCAGTTTTTCTTCGGTGAGGGAGCCGCGCGTCCAGCCGAATACGTGCCTCCAACGCACTGAGCGCAACTGAGAGCACTGAACCCACCGAAACGAAGACCGGCGCGGGGCAAGCCATCTGCCGCCCGCCCCCCTTCTGCAAGAATGCCACCAGGGTGTTTACTGACAGGTTACTTCTGTCCTCTCAGGCTATACCTCATTCATCACCTCGTAACACTCCCCGGCGAAAATCGAAGTTGTGGCGCCGCAGGTATATGACACGTTGATCCTCTCGGATCTGCACCTCGGCGCGGACATGAGCCGCGCCCGCGAAGCGTTGCGCGTGCTCCAGGAAAATCAATATCGCCGCCTCATTTTGCTGGGCGATATTTTTGCCGACCTCAATTTCGGACGCCTGAAAAAAGAGCACTGGAAATTTCTCGGCTTCATCCGCAAGCTCTCCAATCCCAAGCGCAACGTCGAAGTGGTCTGGGTCGAAGGCAATCACGACCACGGCCTGGCCGAAATCATGTCCCATTTGGTGGGGGTCCGCGTGTACCAGGAATATCAATGGGAATATCAGGGCCTGCGTCACATCGCTGTCCATGGCCACCAGTTCGACGGCTTCGTGGTGAGCAACGTCCGCGTCAGCTATTACATCGGGACGCTGCTCTACCTGCAACTGCAGAAGTGGGATTCGAAAAACAAAACCTTGACCCGTTTCCTCGACCGGCTCAACACGCGCTGGCTGCGCTTATCGCCAAAGGTTGCCGAAGGCGCCCTGGCTCATGCTCGTCATCATCACGCGGCGCGCATTTTCTGCGGCCACACCCATGCCGCCATGCACCAGCATGAGCACGGAATCGACTATTTCAATTGCGGAAGCTGGATTGACGCGCATCCTGCCTATATCACCGTTGGCGAAGAGGGAGTTCAGATCCATGAATACGTTGAGCGACCCGACGATCTCCATCCCGGCCAAGAACGAAGCGAAGAACGCAGCCCGGCTGATTCCGAACCTGCTGAATTCGCTGGCGAGTACGAGGGGGTTGGCCGCTGACGCCAACTCCACCGGCGGCACGGTCTTCCGAAAGATCCATTTACCAAGACGCACGTCAGGTGACTCTTGCGCAAACTGACCATCGTTTTCCACCACGCCGGCGGTGGACATCGCAGCGCGGCTGATGCTCTCAACGCCACTCTCTCCAGCCAAGCAGATCCTTGGGACGTCAGTCTCCTCGACATTCAGGAGTTGCTCGACCCCCTCGACCTGCTTCGTCGCGCCACGGGGCTGCGCATTCAGGACACCTACAACCTGATCCTACGCAAAGGCTGGACGCGCTTCACGCCGCAACTTCTGGTCGTTCTGCAGGGGACGATCCGCGCCTACCATTCTCCAATCGTGAAAGCGCTCCGAGCCTACTGGGCGCAACATCCGGCGGACTTGGCGCTCTCGGTGATTCCGCACTTCAATCGCGCCATCGCCGACAGCCTGCGCCCGGAAGACCCAAGAACAGTGGACACCCACACATTCGCACAGAACGCGAATGTGTCGGGCACCCGGCCTTTTGTCACTCTCATAACGGATTTGGCCGATTACCCGCCGCATTTCTGGATCGAGCGGGAGTCGGAATATATCATCGCGGGTACGGAACGCGCCCGTCAGCAAGCCTTAACCATGGGCCACCCCCCCGGTCATATCTTCCAAACATCGGGAATGATCCTGAAGCCCAGGTTCTACGAAAAGACCATCGTCGATCGCGTAGCGGAAAGGAAGCGCCTCGGCCTGGAACCTGATTGTCCGACTGGCATTGTCTTGTTCGGAGGCCATGGCTCCCAGGTAATGGTCGACATCACCAGGAAACTCAACGAAGCCGGCAGCGGCGTCCAGTTAATCCTGATGTGCGGACACAACCAGAAGCTCGCCGATAAACTCAGGAAGCTGCCGACCAGGAAGCCCATCGCCGTCGTCGGATTTGCTCAGAATGTCGAGTACTACATGGCCTTGGCCGACTTCTTCATTGGGAAACCAGGCCCGGGCTCGATCAGCGAGGCGCTGCAGTTCCACCTGCCCGTCATCGTGGAATGCAATTCCAAGACGCTGCCGCAAGAGCGCTACAACGCGGAATGGGTAACGGAGAAGGGCTACGGAATCGTCGTGCCGAGCTTCAAAAAAATTGCACCCGCCGTGCAACGATTACTCGGCCGCGCGACTTTCAATGAATTCCGTCGGAAGGCCGGCGAATACTCGAATCGAGCCCTGCTTGAAGTGCCCGCTATCCTGGAACAATGCGTGGAGCATGTGGCGGCGATGCAATCGCAGGCTGTTTAATTTACGTAGGGACAGCCGCCCTCGGCTGTCCAGGCGAGCGCAGCTCGCCTGGGTGTCGTTTGCCCGATTCTTGCACTCCAGGGGTTGGCGGGGCTTTCGCCCCGCTGGACAGCCGAGGGCGGCTGTCCCTACGCCTGCTAGAAATGAAACGCGATGCCGGTTGAGAACCGCGCGCCGTTCTGGCCCTCGCCATAGAAGCGCGTGTTGATCCAATCGAGCTGCCCCCGGAACGTTATCGGCCCGGCGATTCGATAATCCAGCCCGCCGCCGACCGCATTGACGAATGAAGTATTCGAGTCGGAAATTCCGTTGCTTCGACTGATGTGCCCCACACCAACCAGGAACTCGCCGAACGGGCGGAAGCGCTTTACCTGCACCGATACTCTCGGGCCGAACAGAACGTTGTGCGCGGCGACGTCCGCGTGGATGGTCGTGAACCCTCCGGGTTCGCGGAAAGGGCCGAAATTGTGGCTGCCATAATGGCTATCGACATCGGCCACCAGGCCAATCCACGGCAGGAACTTTCCCTCCAGCGTTGCCTCCCATCCATTCGTATTTGTGGTGTCGTTCGAGACGACAGGAGTGCGGTCGTAGGAATAGCCAAAGAACACGTTTCCCCTGGTTGGAATCTGCGCCCAGGCAGCGCTCGACAGCATCGTCAATAACAAAACAAGATTCCACACTCTTCGCATTTTTTCTCCTTTTGTGCGCGTTGAAGCATACGGTTTGAAATGTGTTAGCAGTTCGAAGGAAAATACTTAGCGATATAGATGCAAGAGCGGCAGAAAAATTTGCCTGCACGCGCCGCAGACTTGCTCGAGTCAGCAGAACAGCGCCACAAAAAAACCGCCGATTCTCTATGCCCAGCCCCTAAAGGGGCGTCTGATTTCGAAGGACTTACGGTATCGCTAAAGCGATACCCTGATACAAAACCCAAGTTTTTCCGCAGCCTGCTATCGGGTTAAGAGTAAGCGTGGGGAAAAACGAAAAAACCGCGCGCTTATCTCGCGAGGTATTACGAGTCGGCCAGGAACTCGTATTCGTCGATGACGGCTGCCACCGCCATCTTGCCGGCGGGGTTGCCCCCTTCGACTCGTACCACGCGGCCTTTGCAGCGCACCCGTATGCTTTCCGTGAGCGTGATCTCGGGCGGCAGGGTCAGCGTGAAATCAATCGCGGAGCCGGCCTGGATGGCGGAATCGACATAGAAGCAAATTCCGCGGGCGCTGACGTCGCGGGTCTGTGCCTCGTGCTCCTCCTCATTTTCGCCGTAACGTACGCTGACTGGCAGACGAAGCGCGAATCGCCGCGTGGACCGCTTGTCATTGTCCTGGTCGTGCTGCGTCTGGGCCATCGAAACTCCTCAGGGGCAAGGATTCAAGGTTTCAGGTTTCAAAGATTCGTCGGAAATCGCTTGTAAGCATGGCAATTTGCGGCAAGCCTGTCAAGCAGAGGCTGGAGGTCAGAGGTCAGAGGTCAGATTGCAGAAGTTAAGCACTGAGCTGTGTCACCTCTGCAATCTGAGCTCTCACCTCTGACCTCATCCACTACAATTAACCCGTGGTCTTCGTCCTCGATAACTACGATTCGTTCACTTACAACCTCGTCCAGTACCTGGGCGAACTGGGCGCTGAAGTCGAGGTGCGCCGCAACGACGAAGTGACCGTCGGCGAGATCGAGGCGATGCAACCTGAGCGCATCGTGGTTTCTCCCGGACCCTGCACTCCGCAGGAAGCCGGCATCAGCATCGAACTGATCCGCCATTTCGCGGGCCGATCTCAATACAAAGTGCCGGTGCTGGGCGTCTGCCTCGGGCACCAGGCGATCGGCGCTGCCTTCGGTGGCCAGGTGGTTCGCGCGAAGAACTTGATGCACGGCAAGACCAGTCAGGTTGAGCACGACGGCAAGACCATCTTTCGCGGCCTGTCTTCGCCGATGACCGCGACCCGCTATCACTCGCTGGTCGTGGCCGAAGACGGCCTGCCCGCCGATCTCGAAGTCAGCGCTTGGACTCGCGATCCAGATGGGACTCGAGTCGTCATGGGCCTGCGACACCGGAAGTTCCCGGTTGAGGGTGTGCAGTTTCATCCCGAGAGCGTGCTGACGGACGAGGGAAAGAAACTGGTGGCGAATTTCCTGCGGGGTTAAGCCCCCTCATCGCGAAAAACATGATGAGTGGAGCACCGTGTGTTCTTCCATTTCCGCCTATTAACTCCGAAGGCAATAACCATTGAGTACAGGTACCCCCCTACCCCCCTGCTATTGGAATCATGGGGTTAGGAGGAAATTACCGCCAGATCTTTGAGTTTAAAGGAGTTATTCGTAAAATATTCCGGGATAAGGGGTTAGGTTGTCAAAGAGCGCTGAAAATCGGTTTGGGGCAGCTTCGAGGGCCGTCTTGGGAGGCGGCACAACTCTTCACTGCCCCAATCAGATCCCTATTGTCGCGCAAGGCGGGGTTGAGAGTCGGTGACAACGCTCACAGCTTGGGTGTGATGAAAAAAGTCAAAGACACCCAGAGTCTGGGTGGGTAGGGCGACTTCCAACTATGGCGGCGAGATCAGCCGCACGGCCACGGGAGACGCGCCATTGCCAAGAATTGGGGTTGCGTTCCAGCCTGTTGTTGCACAACCTGCGATGTTGATGACGGTGGTCTTTACAGTGCCCGCATTCCCTCCGGCAAGCGGCGCTCTGAAGCCCTCCGGATTCAGAAATAACTGCACGAAGCCTATGATCTGCACCGGGCTGGTTGGTACGGTGGTGCTGCTATTAAACACTGGCACCGTGACGAGCGAATCGCTGACCATCTCATCGTTTGTTGGTAGCCCCGGAATCGGATTACTACCGCCCGCGATGAATTCAAAAGGTGGTGAGATCTGTCCTCCCGCGATGGCGGCTGGATTTATGGTATCGCCCTCATTGGTGTTTGAGTGCGTCAGACAATTCACCGCGTTCGCTGTGTCTAGACCTCGATTGGCGTAGTCGGACATGTCTAGATTCACGCTGTAGTTCGATTGGGGGTTGCTACCACATGCGATGGGGGTCTGGAAACATCCGGCAATGTCTTCCTGATACGGGGTAAACCCGGCGGCACAGGCGGGCAGCGCAGAGGGTGGCGGCGCGAATGATGTCAAGGGCGGAGTAAGACCAGACGTTGTTGAGTCACCGGGATAATATTGCCACGGCGCTGGTGGGAGTGGCGCAGTAGTGCAATTGCCAAGAGTACAGGCGACACCCAGCCGAGTAGCGAGGCTGTTCGAAGTCCACCCCAAAAGAGTCGTGGTCGTGATGGAGCCATCTGGACCAAAAATCGAAGTGCCACCGCTGGGGTCAAGGTTTGGCAACAGCCACGGTTTCACGCAATGGAGTGCGACGGGCGGCGTCGCCCCGCCCAAAGCAGTAGCGCCCGAAGGATTGTAAGCCTCCGCTGTGGCCGACGCACCCACAGCGACCTGCATGCGGCCCCAGATGCGCGCGAAGAAGGTGGGCAAATCCGTCCTCTGCACCGTGACAGTAACGTGCGGGTCGGTCGCAAATGACGAGGAGCCGTCGTTGAAGCTGACACAGATTTCCTGCCCCGTCGTGCATTGCGCTGTACCAGCGACCAAGTTTCTGCCGCCGACCAGGTTATTCGCCGCCGCCTGCTTTGCGACCGTCCGGGCAAGGTCCTCCGCGGCGGCTGGGC
>JBEKFN010000142.1:0-15320 GCA_050013295.1 Terriglobales bacterium | reverse complement strand
GCCGATTCCGATTGGACCATCGACCTGACGCATGGAAACTTTCCGCTGCACCATCTTTTGCAACAACTCGAGAATCAGGAAAGAGCTCTTCTTGTTATCCGACAGCGAGCGACCCAGCGCCTCCGAGAAGTTGAGCTTTACCACTTTAGTGGGAAGGCTGGCGATGCCGATCCGGTAGGCAGGTTCTTGTGTCGCTCCTGCCGGAGCGAGGGCTGGCGTCACCGTGAAGTTCAGCTTCTGGCTATTACGAAGCACCACCAGGTTCAGCGGCTGATTCTTGGTGCGGCTCAACATCTGAATGAGTACGCCCAGTTGGGGAATATCCTGCCCGTTCGCGGTGAGGATCTGGTCTCCGACTTTGATCCCAGCCTTGGCGGCGGGCATGCCGGGTTCGACCAGCGTCAAAGTAGTGTTGGGCTCTTGCGGCACCCAACCCATGTCTCCGTACTGATTGGGGCCGTATGGCTCCGGAACGAGGATCTTCTCCGTGACCTTGCCGCCGCGTTCGATGGCGTATTTCAGAGGCTGATTCGGGCTGAGCGCGTCCTTAACCCGCACCTGTTCCCACGTCGGATTGTTGATGTCGTCGACCCTGACAATCTTGTCACCCGGTTGGATTCCTGCCTTCTCGGCTGGGGTATTGGGATTGATCCATCCCACAACGGCCGGCTCATCGAGATCGGCGGGGTATTCGTAGTGCACCATGTACACGCCGGTGAGCAGGGCTATAGCGAGCATGATGTTCATTGCCGGCCCGGCCAGGGCTACGATGAATCGCTGCCAGCGCGGATGCGACAGGAACTCCCCCGGATCGCCGGTGCGGTCGTCCATGGGGTTTTCGCCCGACATCTTCACGTAACCGCCCAGCGGAACGGCGCTGATGCGATAGTCGGTACCGCCCTTGGTAAACCCCAGCAGACGTTTGCCAAAGCCGATGGAAAAAACCTCGACCCGCACGCCGAAATACTTCGCCGCGGCGTAGTGGCCGAACTCGTGAATCAGGATCATGAATCCGAGCACGATCCCCATGTCGAAGATGGTATGAAGGACGGACAAAAGCTGCGGCATAGCTTCCCAGATTACTCCAAAATTTCTGTCACGAAATGGCCCGGATGGGCGATCCCTTTCGACGGTACTGTCTCACGATCTCTTTTGCCAAAAGGCGGGCCTCGGTATCCAGCACAAGCACCTTCTGTATAGATTCCAAATGTCCGGTTGACGTTGCAGACATTGTTTCTTCGATGATCCGCGGAATTTCGTCGAATCCGATCTTCTCCTCGAGAAACGCAGCCACCGCGACCTCGTCGGCGGCGTTCAGGGCAATGGTTTTTGCGCCTCCGGTCCCAGTCGCTTCGTAAGCCAAGCTTTCGTAAGCTAAACGCAGACAAGGAAATTTGACCATATCCGGAGGGCAGAAATCCAGATGCCGCAGGTCCATGACCGAGAAGCGCAAATCCGAAGCGATCCGATCCGGATACGTCAGCGCATACAAAATCGGCAGACGCATGTCGGTCACGGAGAATTGAGCAAGTATGCTGCCATCCACGAATTCGACCATGGAATGGATGGTAGACTGCGGATGCACAATGACTTGCACGCGATCGGGTGGCATATGGAACAACCTGCAGGCCTCGATCACCTCGAACCCTTTATTCATCAATGTTGCAGAGTCGATGGTGATCCTCTTTCCCATTTTCCAGGTGGGATGATTGAGCGCCTGTTGCACCGTAATAGATGCAAATTCCGACTTCGGCGTCTTCAGAAACGGACCGCCCGAAGCCGTCAGCCAGATGCGCTCGACTTCATTCGCATCCCCGTTCATCCGTCCGCCGCGCAGGCACTGGTGGACGGCGTTATGTTCGCTGTCGATCGGCAGCAGCGGCTTACCTTGCTTCCGCGCCTCGGCGGTGATCAGTTCGCCCGCCACCACCAGGCATTCTTTGTTGGCCAGCCCGACGGATTTGCCCGCGCGCACCGCTTCGTAGGTCGCCTCCAGGCCGGAGACGCCCACAATCGCGCTGACCACGAAATCCACCTCGGGGTGGACCGCCACCCGCACCGTGCCTTCGGCTCCGTGAACGACCTCAATCTCGTCCAAGCCCGCTTGCCGCAGCCTCGCTTGGAGAGCCTGCGCCGCGGCTTCGTCCGCCAACGACACCAGTCGCGGCTTCCATCGTACCGCTTGCTCAAATGCAAGTTCGGCATTGTTGCCGGCCGCGAGGGTCGAGACCTGAAAGCGGTCGGGATAGCTCTCGACCACACTCAAAGTGCTGCGGCCGATCGATCCGGTCGAACCCAGGATGGCGATACGTTTCATGCGGGAAGGTCAGTTCTTATTGTAAGGGATGGAGCCGAGTTGTGCGGCGAACCCACGGCCCGCAACCACGCTGGACGAATCCGACAATAAAGGGCGATGACCGGGATTCCGTCGCAAGTTCGCACCATACACGCTGCGCCAACGGACACCCCCTTCGGTTACCTTTCGTAACCCCTCCTTATCGTGCCATCCTCTTCTTGCCGTTAGAAGCCCTATCGACCGCGACCGCAGGGCCAACTCCCGCTGCGGTCGCGGATCTCAAGTGAGGTTTATTCATGTTGCAGTCTCCGGAATCCAAGTACTCTCCAAACGCAGTCCCGCCCCCAAACAGTTACACTCCGGTCAAGCCGGCCACCGCACCCATGGATCAAGCCAACATCGGACGCTCGCTCGTCATCAAGGGTGACGTGACGGGTACGGAATCGCTTTTCATTGACGGACGCGTCGAAGGCACCATTAGCTTCCCCGACAATCGCGTCACCATCGGCCGTAACGGAAGCGTCGCGGCGAACATCATCGCCCAGGAAGTCGTCATCATGGGCAAGGTGCAGGGCAACGTCGAGTGTGCGGACCGGCTGGACGTCCGCAGCGAAGGCGTGCTCGCGGGCGACGTGATCACCCATCGCATCAGCATTGAAGAAGGCGCGATCCTCAAGGGCGGCGTCGAAGTGCGCAACCCGGAAAAGAAAGAAAAAGATAAGAAGACGCAGGAGCCGGCCCAGAGCACACAGGAATCGCCCAAAGCAGTGGCCGCGACCGCAAGCAACGCGTAATTTTGCGAAATTGAAATCGAAACAAAAACGATGGAGGGACGGGCGCCCTCGCCCGTCCAGCCGGGTCCAGCCGGGCGAGAGCCTGGCCTGAGCTTGCCGAAGGGACGCCCGGCGCTATCGTTTTCTTTGTTCTGGATGTACTACTTCTTCGGCTTGAAGTCGAGGGACGCCGAGTTCATGCAGTAGCGCAGCCCGGTCGGCCCCGGACCATCCGGAAACACGTGCCCCAAATGCGCATCGCAGCGGGCACAGCGCGCCTCGGTGCGAGCCATACCATAACTGGTGTCGGTGACTTCCTTGATGTTCTTGCGATCGGCGGCGGCATAGAAACTCGGCCACCCGGTTCCCGAATCAAATTTCGTTTCCGAGCCAAACAGCAGCGCGCCGCAGCACACGCAGTGGTACGTCCCGTCGTCGTGTTTATTCCAGTACTGGCCGGTGAAAGCGGGCTCGGTGCCGCAGGCGCGGGCCACCTGATACTGCTCAGGAGTGAGCTGCTGCCGCCACTCGCTTTCGGTCTTGGTGATCTTGTCGCTCAGCTTGTCAATCATGTCGGATCTCCAGGAAATAAGATGTAGAACGGCCGCGAAAGTTGCAGGCCGCCGCCCGTGCCAACTGAATTTTTTTGTGTGGGGACGGGGCTTTGCCCGGTTCCAATGGGGCGCAGCCCCGCTTCCACATAATTGCAAAAGAGGGCCACAGCAATTGGGATCTGCGGCTAGTGCGCCAAGGGCTGATTGGCGCCGAGTAGTAGGCCGATGCCGGCGCGTTTGCGCAATTCCGAGAGCAGTGCGCTGGCGGCGTTCAAGTAAGTGCTATTGGGGTCGGACGTATCCGCCCATACCGCATCATAGACGATTTTTGCTGCCTCTTTCGTGTCCATGTGGAGAGCCGCTTCCATGCGGTCAGCCTGCTGGCGCGCCTCGCCGTAGCAGCTATGGCAGACCGCGGCCGGTTCGCTGGCCCCGCTGTGCTGGTGTTCCAGAACGCAACGGAACGTGGCCGTGGCGTTGATCTGAGTGTGGGATGCGAAAGCCTGTGACTTGAGTTCTTTCAGGAAGCGCTCGCGGTCGTCACCGATCTGCATACCGGTGATCTGCGTGCCGGTGATCTGCGCGCCAGTCGTGAGCTGCGACGCGGGCTGCGCTGCGGCGGAAGCCGAGAGATGCGAATGCGCCGCCGGTTCGGTGGGCGAGATACGGTTCGGCGACTTGCAGATCGGACAAACGTGCATGTCAGCCGGATAGTAGGCGCGGCAACGCGAACAAGGCATCCCGTAGCCGATGGATTTGTGCTCCGGCGCCGAAGGGACCTCGGCAGCGGGCCGCGGCGGCAGATGCCGCTCTTGCGTGGAGAGTGTAGTAGATATTGCAACAGGGTTGAGGGATTTTTCTCGGGCTTGTTTGGTAGCGGTGGTTTCCATGAGTCGCCTTGGCGGCGCTACAAAGCACCGCGTTTCTCTAATAATATTTTAGGTTTGTTGGCGACGGGAGGGCAAAGTCGTTGGTACATAACTAAGGTAACGTACGATGGTACATCTTGGGGGGAGTTACTTCGAGGTTGTTATCAGCCGGACGACCTCCTGCATACGGGCGCGGTAAAGGTTCTGGCTGGGGTCCATGCGGGAAGCGATTTCAAGCTCTCCGAGAGCCTCTTCGTACTGGTTAAGAGCCATCAGGCAGGCGGCGAGGGAATAGTGATTCTGGGCGCTGGGCTCGAGGCGGAGGGCCTCGCGAAACTCCTTTTCAGCCTCAGCTAGTTGCTGGGTATTCACGAGCGCGGTGCCGAGATAGTGGTGTGCCAGCCCGGATTCGGAATTGAGCAAGACTGCTTGGCGCAGCACGTCCACCGCTTCCCGGTCTTTTCCCGTTAGAAGCAAGGCCTGCCCCAGGACGCGGTGTTCGGCCGCTCCGGCAGGATTGGCGGCGATGGCAGCCTGTAACTCGCGAATGGCCGATGGGTAGTCGCGCTTCGACATGTAGGCGCGGGCCAGGCAGTTGTGACCACCCTCCCATTCCGGACTCTGACGATAAAGATCCTTGAATTCCGCGATAGCGCTATCGAAGTCTTCCTTGTCGCAAAGAGTGTTTCCCAGGTTGTTGCGAACGCTGGCTTCTTCGGGGTTGAGGCGCTTGGCTAAGCGATATTCCGCTATTGCCTCATCCAGCTTGCCCTGATCGTGCAGGACGACGCCAAGATTGCTGTGCGCCTCCCAGAAGTCGGAGCGCAGGCTGAGGGCGTGGCGATAGGCGATGGCGGCGCGGCGCAGGTCTCCTTGGTCGCGGTGCGTGATTCCTATATCGAAGTAAACGTCCGCGTTCGCCAGCGAGCCCGCAGGTTCGCGCGCCAGAGATTCTTCGAAGGCGAGTCCGAGGTAGCGGTAGGCCTCGGCATTGGCGGGATCCATGCTAAGGGCGGTGCGCGCTTCGGCCAGGGCGTCCTCGGCATCCTCTGTCCGGTAAAACAGGTAAGCAAACTGGCTGTGCGTCTCGGGGAAACCGGGCATCAGGCGCGAAGATTCCGTAATCTCGTCGAGCGCGTCGTCGAACCGGTCTGCGCGGCGCAGGACGGTTCCGAGGACAAAGTGCAGCGCAGCCTTATTCTGTGGAGAAGTGCCCGCATCGTCGCGCAGCTGGGCGCGGAGCTTGTCTTCGGCGGCCTCGAAGTTCTTTTCGTGAACCAGAGCGGCAACCTGTGCCGCGGGACTAGAGCAGGCGCAGGCGACGTCGTGGCGGCTGGCTTTCGGCCCGGGCTCCGATCCGGACTTCGATCCAGACTTCGGATCCGGACTCTGACGCAAGAGGCTCTGAATCAAGCCCGAGTCAGCCCCTGCCTTTTGCAGGGCGCGGGTGCATTGCCGAGTGCATTCTGGCGCGGCGTAGCATGAAAACGTTCGGGCTTCGTACCGCGTTTGGGCGTTCTGCGTTTGGGCGTTCTGCGTTTGGGCGTTCTGCGTTTGGACCAGGCGCTGGATCCGTGCGCTCGAAATGCCCCCCGCCAGCCACAGGAAGATGGCGTCGGAAGCGGGCGTGGGCGGAGCTTGTTCAGCCTGCAAGGAGCCTGCCGCCAGCAGAAGCAAAAGCCATCTCAGGACGCAGCGTTTCACGAAGCCCTCCGGCGCTCTTGGCGGTTTTGACCCACGAAAATCGCCCTGTGGCCAAAATAGTCCGGCGGCGGGGTCGCCGATAGGTCACCGAAGTAATTTTTAGGGACATGGCCTAACGACCCCGGAGGGTAGCGATCGCGGCGGGGAACCAGAGAGACTGCCGGGGATCAGTTAGGATACACTAGATAGTAGTTATGCTGTCCGGTGCTTTCGGTCGGCATCTCCGGTTCGGAGGCTTTATGTTTGAAGGTTTATTTCAACCCATGCACCTGCTGGTGATTTTCTTCATCGCGCTGCTGGTGTTTGGTCCCAAGAAATTGCCGGAGTTGGGCAAGGGTCTGGGCGAAGGCATTCGCGCACTGAAAGAGGGTATGAAGGATCACGATGCGAAGCCTGAAAATAAGCCCGAGAGCAAGCCTGAAAATAAAGCCTGAATCCGGGGTAAGATCCTGGCTGTCGGCGCGCCCAAATGTCGTTAGTTCGACATAATTCCCACATCCAAACTAAATAGATTACGCAGTCCGGAAGTTCCGTCGCTCATCTTCTGTGGGATTCTGTTGTGTCCGCAAGCTTGGAGTAGAAATTCCATTCTGTTCTTGAATCACTCGGCGGTCTGCCTTTTTTGCGGCTGAGCGGTGGGACCTTGTGGGGCAGGGGTTTGTCGTCCTAGGAGCGGTCCGGACGCCGGCGCGCCGCTTCGCGACTATGCTGAGGCGACTTCTCGGCTTTGCTCCGCTACGGCGGGTTTCGAACTGGAGATCGGTTTCCGAATGGGCAGAACCTCTGCCTGAACCGGCACGCGCCGCTCGATTCTTCCGATGACCGGTCTGTCGTGCGTGCCAGTTGCGGGTAAGGATACGAACCTATTCTCGCTCCACAGACGACCAATCAATCGGCGTTCCCACGGGCGCAGCACTTGCTGCGGCAGCGAGAAAAAATTTCGGAACGTCCAAATAAGATACGCGCGTTGCACGAGATTCGGCTGCAAGTATCGAGGCCCAATCGGCGTGTCTAGTTCAAGAACGCCATCGCTGAGTTTTTCAATCCACATTGCCCTAGCCCACCTGGAAGACGGCCAATTCCGTCTTTGCTTTTCGAAGCTGGCAATTATTGCACCAGAGATTGGGCAATGTGAAGTAAACTTTCGTGGGGGGTGAACTTATTTTCACTGCCTGGATCAAATTGAGAAAAAGCTGCCTGATGGCGGCCTAGCGTTTACGCACGATCCCCCTGCCTCTCAGCTGATCTCTGGCAACAACTCGATGCGGTCGAGGGTCGCGGCAATGCCCATGCCCTTGCCCTCCGATTCCTGCACCCGCACCACCGAGGCCTCGCAGAGCGTCCATCCTCCGGGCCCTAATCCCAGGCCAGGAGGCAGCATGATGACCAGTTCGAGCTTCGAGCCTGCTTTCACCTTCGACTCGGAATAGAGAAAGATCCCCGACGAACTCAGATCGCGGGTCAAGCCCGCGTGCTCACAGCCCTCGTGACGCACCTTGACCGGGACACGAACTGGCACCCGCTGGGGCGAACGCCTCTCAATGTTTGTAGTTTTTTCAGTCATACGCTGTGAAAGTGTACCCCAGTTTTGGAGGACCTGCGAAACGGAACTATTTGCCAGAAACGCTTCTCCCGAACGTTTGCGGGAGGAGCATGGGAAGAAACTTGTACAGACTAGAGCGACTCTACAGATTCTAGAAGTTGAAGGCCACGCCGCCGCGCATCGAGCGCGCCGATTGCACTAGATAAATAGTGCGACCGTCGCGTCCCATCACGGGCACGTAACCCTGCGCGAGAAGATTTCGCAGGTCGACTAGAATCTCCACGTGTCGCGCCAGGAGGCTGGCCGGAATCGGTTGCCGGATGCAGAGGTTCAAATAAGGATCGGACTGGCCTGCCGAAGTATCGAACAGGTCGACCGGCGTCAACGTGCGGCCGCCTGTGTAACGATAGGAGGCAATCCAGCGCGTGTTCGCCTTAGGCACAGTTCCGCTGAACTTCGCTGCCACTGCCTGGCGTTGCTCCCCGCGAATCCACTCCCGCGCGTCTTGTAGTTGGACGTCGGGGCGTGACAGGTCGAGCACGCCGCCGTAGGCATAATCCAAAGTCGCGGTCAGGTCGGATAACAGTTTCCGCTGCAGCACCACTCGCATCCCGCGCGTCGCGTAATTGTTCCCCTGATAGCTGAACGTGCCGGAGTACACATCGGGCAAAACTTCACCGGATTCGGCCGTCATTTCGCCAACTCCGGTAAGCACCGGATCGGCGAGGCTGTCCGCGTAGAATGCGACCTGCAGATTGTTCTTGCCGATGCGCTGGGAGATCGACACTTCCTGGTGATGGTCCCGCTCCACCGCCGGAGAAAACCCTGTAATGCTCATGCGCGGCGCAGTTTCGCTCAGGTCCGACGAAGCCGAATCGAAACCCTCCTCGCCGAAACGATCCTCCAGTCCCATATTCGGGACTGAAGTCGCGTATTGATATTCCAGCACCGTGTTCGGCGTGATGTGCAGATCGACCGATCCGAAGGGCTTTAAGGCGTTTACCCGCCCCATAAATTGGATGGTTTGCAACTCGCTGCCGAACTTCATCTCCAGCATGTCGCCGAGGACGATCCGATCCGAACTGGTTACCGACAGCGCTTGCAGCGTGGCGCCGGGCATCGTATTCAGGTCTGGCGAATTCAGCCTGAGGGCCGTAATCGCCAACGAAGGTTCAAGAACACCGTTGAAGCTGTTGGTGTAGGTGGTTCGGAGCACCGCCGCCGGGATGCCCTGGCCGTCGGGCTCATAACCGAGGTTGCCGTTGAGCCGCAGCGTGCCGCTCGATAGCAACGACCGCTCCACGGCAAAACCAGCCGTCATATCCGAGGCACTGCCGAAACCTTGCCCGGGCGATCCTGCCAGGAAGGTCACCGAACCTTTCAAGCCGTGGTCGGCGGCTGACTCCCCGCTCTGCGCGACCACGGTAGTGCCATCTTCAAGCACGCGCAGGATAGGGCGGTTAGCGACCGAGCGCAGCGTCCACTTCCAGTCGTCATCGTCCAGCGGACTGCGCAGCGGAACCAACTGGATGGCCTCGAACAGCGTGGTCAGCGTGACATTCACCATCCGCTTCGCGCCGGCACGCACGGCAATCTTCTCGCGCAGCGCCGGGAGGAACGAAGGCGCACTCACCTTGATGCTGTACGTTCCGGGCAGCAGACTTGCGACCGAGTAGAAGCCACGATCGTCGGTGAAGACCTTCAGCGCCTGCGCGGCCGAGCCGAGCACTTCCACCGCCGCGCCCATTTGCGGCGCGCCGCTCCCGTCGCGAACGTATCCAGATATCGCACCCGGGATCGCATGGGCAGTTTCCGACCATGCCGGAAGAACCACGGTCGTGACAGTGACGGCAACGACGAGGAGGAACCCGAGCTTTCGAAACATCTCTCCCACCACCTTTGGGAAACCAGGCAGCAGCTTACTCGACGGCGAAAGTCGCCGTTGGGTCCACCATCTGCTTGGAAAGGTTGTCGTTCACTTTGATCTCGATCTTGTACAAGCCCGGCGCCAGGTTGGCTGCGGAAAGCGTCTTCTGCAGCGTGACCTGGTCGCCCACATTGCCCATCGTGTCCGTCGACTCGACGGTATGGATGACTGCCTTGTTGTTGGCGTCCGTTACATTGTATTCGAACGTGGCCGAAGGCTTGTGCGTCTTCTCGTCCACGCTGAGATTATAAACCTGCATCCAGAAATTCAGCTTCTGATTGCGCTTGAATAAGATGGGTTTGCCGTCGGACGGCGCCACGCGCGGCCGCACTTTCATGGCCCCGATCACGAAACTGCCCGTGCCCACGTTCTTCGTCGCCACTGGTTCCATCATATCGGCGATGATCAGGGTTGAGCTGCTCAACTTGTCCTCGCTGAAGTCCGGGATCTGGATCGCACGGCTCCAACTCCCGGTACGATCTCCGTTCACGTCCTTGACGACGATGTCCAGACGGTAGCGATTCTGGCTGATGCGCAGCGGGATCGCTTTCCAGTACACGTTAGCATTCTCGGCGGTCTTGGGCAGCAGTTCCACCGGCACGTCGATCTGCACCGGCTCTTCAAAAGTTTGTACGATCTTGCCCGTGAGCGTGGTCACACGCATGAAGATATTGACGGTGCCGCGCTCCACGCCGTCCTTGTTCTGGAAGGTCACGTCGCGGTTCCTGATCTGAATCGTGATCGGAACCAGCACTGTGTCGCTGGTCACCTTCACGAAGTCCGCTCGCACATCAAAGGGCATCAGGTTGACGCTGATCTTGTGGCTGACTATTTCTTCCAGATCCTTGAACTTTACCGCTGGCGCCGCCTGCAGTTTGGCGAACTGCTCCAGGCGGTCGAATTCCTTGGTCTGCAAATCGGCATTGAACGGCCCGGCGCCCAGTTGCTCCATACCGCCGTTGGTAAAACGATTCGTCTTGCTCGACATACCCATTTGCTCGTACAACGTCAGGCCGGCGTTCGGGGTCATCTTCAAGGCGTCTTTTTCCGAGCGGTCCATCGTCATGTGATAGTCGCCGCACATGCAGGTATCGACGAACTCGATGATCACTTCCTGCCCAATCCCCTCCAGATAACGATAGCGCCAGGTTTCAAATGGGAAGGTCGAGGTCTCGCCGCCCCCTTCTTCCATGGGGCGTTGGTAAGCGCCGCCGGAGGGGTGAGAGTCGATTTGATCCGCCGGCCCAAACACGATGTACATCCGGCCGCGGTCGGTCTTCCATCCGGGGATGCCGGCCGCGTAGTGCTCATTGGCATACGCGATACGCCGGTAGTGCTCTTCTTTAAATTCGTTCTCTTCCGTGTCCGGCGTGGGATCGCGGCGTTGCCAGAAGGCCTCAATAAACTGGTCGCGCTCTTCGTCGTTCGAGAGCTGCATAAAGGCGGATCTTTCTTGGTCGGTGATAATCCAGCGCACGTCCTCGTCCAGCCACTTCTTGTAAGTCTTGCTCAACTCGATCTTGAGCGCCTTGGCGTTGGCCTTCCTCTGTTTTTCCGGGATCGGGCGCTTTAGCGGGTCCGTCTGGCTTCCCTGCGCCGCCGCTTTGTCATCGGAGCCCTTCGCGTCCTTGTCCTGGGCTTGGGAAAAGGCGGCAAAAACCAGTGCCATCACGCCCGCCAGCACACCAACCGAGCAACGATTTCGAAAGCCGGCGGAGAACATAGATGGGCCTACCTCACGAGAAACATAGATAGCCTAATTCTATGTTCATTGGATACAACAAGGCAAGAGGAAGTGGCCTGCCAGTAAAGATTTCCTGCGCCGAGTCCCCCTTCTAACTCCCTAAAGATTCCGCGTCTTGCGGTCGAACCGGGATCTGGAGCGTAAGCCCGATGACCGGATACTCGGCACGGTATAATGGAACCCGCCGCGGGTCTCTCCCCTCCGTTAGCCCACCGGAGCGACGCAGGGAGGGCCCGTTTCGCGGGAATTCGGGAACTTTTCTCCTCGTCTGAACGTAACAGGGCATCGTTAGCGGTGCTGGGTTCGTATCAGGATATCGCTTTAGCGATACCGCAAGTTCCTCGAAAGAGGCGCCTTTTAGGGGCTGCGGTCTAACTTCTGACGAGGTTGGAACGTCGAACATAGAACGGCTATAGGAGCATGCGTGCCCGAGCCCGATCCCGAGAAGGAGAGCAAGATGGCGACTGCCGAGGTATTCCCAATCGATAAGCCCGCGAATTGGGCTGCGCCCAACTCCTACATGATCACCACCGAGGATCTGTGGAAGAGCTACGATATGGGCTCGGAACAGGTGCATGCGCTGCGCGGCATCAGCTTGCGCATCCAGCGCAACGAATACGTCGCCATCATGGGCCCGTCCGGCTCCGGCAAGTCCACCCTGATGAACCTGATCGGCTGTCTCGACTCGCCTTCCAAAGGCCAATACTGGCTCAACGGACAACTGGTCAGCGAACTCGACGACGACGAACTGGCCCGCATCCGCAACAAGGAAATCGGGTTCGTCTTCCAGACGTTCAATCTGCTGGCCCGCGCCACGTCGCTGCACAACGTGGAACTGCCGCTGATCTATGCCGGAGTTCCTTCTGAAGAGCGCGCCCAGCGCGCCAAGGCCGCACTTACATCGGTCGGCATGGAAGACCGCATGAACCACAAGCCCAACGAACTCTCCGGCGGACAGCGCCAGCGCGTGGCCATCGCCCGCGCTCTGGTCAATAAGCCGGCCATCATCCTCGCCGACGAACCGACCGGCAACCTCGACTCACAAACCGGAAACGAGATCATGGCCTTGTTCGATCGTCTGCACTCCGAAGGCAATACGATCGTACTGGTGACGCACGAGCACGACATCGCCGAGTACGCCCACCGCATCGTCTCCATCAGGGACGGAGTGGTCGCCAAGGACGAAGTGAAGCAGTAGAGAACTTGCGTAGGGACAGCCGCCCTCGGCTGTCCAAGCCGAGCGCAGCTCGGCAACCGCGTGGGGTCACAGCAACTCTGGATTTGTTCTAGCGCCTCAGGTGAGCGTCCGTGCGCGAATTACTGCCGCGTACTTACGCTACTCGCCTTCTGCACCGGTTCAGCTGGGCTGATTCCCGCCGCACCCGCCACAAAAAAGTTGTGATCGTAAAGATTGCGGTACATGCGGCCTGCGATCTCCGCCGCTTTGGGCCCGAAGGTGGGACGTCCGCCCTGCAAGAAGACGACGGTCACAATGCGTCCAATGTCGGTGTTGGCGTAGGAGGCAAACCATCCGAAGCGTGTGCCGGCGTGAGAACACGTCCCGGTCTTGCCTAGGATCGATTCCTCGCTAAAGTTCAAACGCACGCTGCGCGCCGTGCCGTAGGCGACGGCTCCGGCCATGCCGTCGGAGAGTTCGGGAATCACCGGCTCGATGTCGAGATGGCGCTTAACGCGAGGCTGGAAGTTGGCGACGGCCTCAGGGCTGGTCGGATGTTGCAGGTAGTAGAGCGTGCCGCCGTTTGAAATGGCCGTCACCAGCGCGCCCAGTTGCAGCGGCGTCATTGAGATGCCCTCGCCAAACGAGCACATCTTGCTGACGCCACCAAGTTTGGCAGGGATTTCTACTTCCGGATAAGTGCCCAACTGCTCGCCGGGAATGTGATAGCCGGCAAGTTCGCCGAGTCCGAACTGGTGCGCGTAGTATTGCACTTTTTCGAAGCCCAGCTTGCGCCCGACCGCTTCGAAGTAGGCGTTGTTCGAGTGCGCCAGGGCCTCCGTAAGATTCATGCGGCTGCGGCTCCCGAGCGAAACTTGAGTGTCCTCGTCGATCACGCCTTCACTCAGCGCCGCCAGAGCCACGGAAAGTTTAATGGTCGAGCACGGCTGCGCGCCGCTTGAAAGCGCGAGCCTCTGATTAACCATCGCGAGGATGCGTCCGCTGGTCGGCTCGATCGCGACCACGGTGCCGTTCATGTTGCCCAAGGCATCGATCGCGGCCTGACGGACCACGGGATCTTCGCCAGCGGTCACGTCACCTTGCGTAATATCGGATGCGAAGGAACTGGTGTGGAAACGCTCGTAATAACGATGGCGTCCAGAGGTACGGGAATAAAGTGTGCCGGAAGAACGTGTGCCGGAAGAACGTGTGCCGGAAGAACGGCCCGAAAAACGCGTAGCGGAAGAACGCGTGCTGGCATATCGCGAACGCGGAGCGCGGCTCCGCGCCAGGGTTCGCATGCGCCTCTTTGCGTGCTGATTTTCCGTAACCCCGCGGGCTTTTCTATGCTGTGTGAGCGCGGGCGGATTGAGGCTGGCTGCGATGCCACTCGCCTCCAGCAACATCGCCAATCCTAATAAAAATGCGAGACGAAGAAACCAGGCCCTCAGCTTCACTTCACTATCCCCGGTCGTACTCGGCCAATCTACTGCTTAGTAATCTGTCGGCCTAGTTGATTGGATGCAAGAGCCTCGCCAAATCAATAAACCGAAGGCGCCTCTCCTGCAACTGTCCGATAGTAGGCGATTTATGTAGTTCGACGCAATGCCAAAGTGTAAAGGTGTCAAGAGCGGAATCTACGCGATAACTATCTGAATAAATTGCATTTAGTCTGACTTCGTAGAAAGGGACAGGCACCTTGGTAATGGGATCGCCTTGTTACCTTGAAAGGTACTACGTTACTGCATCAGTTTGCACATCCGTGCGGGTGCCGGGCCCAGAGTTCAGCGAAACCACGATGGGCAATTTCCAAAATATCGTCATCGCGAGCGACCCCCCACGGCGCACGTTTTCCCGATATTTTCTGACGGGACTGTCCTATTAAACCTGCATCCCATAAAAATGAACGATCTCGATTACGCGACAAAGCGATTGCCGACGATCTCAATCGTCCCTGCTTTCGGCGAGCCCGTTCCGTGGTTCTAGAACTGTCCTTATAGGGCGCTTCTAACTAGTACGCGCTGCTTCAATAGCGTAATATGTTTGATCGCGGCTGTAAGTCACTGTCTTGGAAATGGGTACAGTTGAGTCCAATCCGGCTGGCCTCGAGAAATGCACGGCCCCGCCGTCTGTTCCCAGGCGCAATTCTATCGCCGGCAGATTCCTGGCTCATATTTCCCGTGAAACGAGTTCGGGCCAGTTTATCCCTGAGATGGACGGCCTGCGCTTCGCAGCCATCGGCATGGTCATCCTGTTTCACCTGAACGGATACCTGACGGCGAAGTCGCCGCTCTATAGTGCTGCTCCCCCACATTCCGACTGGCTTGCCCAGGCGGCTATAGTAGGGTTCCGCGGCGTCGAGCTTTTCTTCGTGATCAGTGGTTTTATCCTGGGGCTTCCCTTTGCTGCGCATTACCTTAAGGGGGCCGCTCCGGTGAATCTGCGCAAGTACTATCTCCGCCGGTTGACTCGTCTGGAACCGCCTTACATTGTCGCGCTGCTTCTCCTGTTCATTCTGGCTGCGGGTATCGAGGGGGCGCCGCCTGCCAGTTTTTATCCGCATTTAGCCGCCAGCCTCTTTTATTTGCACAGCCTGATTTACGGAACCTTCAGCCCGGCAATGGGAGTGGCTTGGTCGCTCGAGATCGAAGTGCAGTTTTACGTTCTGGTCCCGTTGTTGACCCTTCTCTTCACCATCAGAAGTCGAAAGTTACGCCGCTCTTCGATTGCCAT
>JBEKFN010000141.1:0-9943 GCA_050013295.1 Terriglobales bacterium | reverse complement strand
TCTCTTCGCGTTCGACATACTGCTCGATGGCTTCGCGCATGACCCAGTGCGGCGACCGGCGGCGGGCCGAGGCGAGCCGCTGCACGCGCTCCTTGGTCTCGCCGTCGAGCTTCAGGCTGGTTGTGGAAGGCTTCGGCATGGTGGGTGTTCCACGGTGTTACCTGGTAGCACTATAGCACAGTGGCGTTGAATGTTTGCAAGAAGTCAGTCGCTGGTCGCTGGTCGTTAGTCGTTAGTCGTTAGCAGGCTCGCCAACGACTAACGACCGCCGACCAACGACTATTCTTGCAACTCCGCCGGAAGGCCGCTGTTGATCGCCGCTCTTACTTTGGCCATCAGGTTATCGCGTTCTCCGAAATCGGCGGGCTCTATGGGATCGTGAAACTGCACTGTCACTGTTCCTGGACGGATCGCGAAACGCGCTTTTGGCATGACTGCTTCGGTGCCTGAAATCGTGATGGGCACGATTGGCACGTTGGACTCCTGGGCGAGATAGAACGGGCCTTTTTTGAAGGGCAGCAGCTTGCCATCGAACGAGCGCTTGCCTTCCACGTAGATGGTCATGTTCAGGCCCTGTTCGATGGCTCGGAGCGCGTCGCGCACGGCCGCTAGGCCCGCCTCGCGATTTCCTCGGTCGACGGGCACGAGCGATCCGATCAGCATGATCCGGCCGAGAATTGGAACTTTGAACAAACCCTTCTTCACCATCACCGAAGTGCGGCGCGGGATCAGCGGAAGGGTAAGGGGCGGATCGAGATTGGAGATGTGATTCGACATGAAGATATAGGTTCGCGCCGGATCGATTTTTTCCAATCCCAGCGTCCGCACCTTTACGCCCGCGATGCGCACTCCGGTGAATGCCGACCACATGCAGGTGCGGTACAGAAAGTTGATGTCTTTGGTCAGATAGGTCCAGGGAAAGCCTACGAGCGCGGCGAGGGGCAGCGCAGCGGCCCAAAACACCAGCATGAGAATGGTGCGCAACACTTATTAGTCCGTGGTGAAACTCGAATTTCGAAATCCAGCGCCTGACGGCGCGGCGATACCAATGCACTTGTCGACCACAGGCTGTCATGCTTTCGCCGCGAGGCCGCGCAAACGTTGGGGTAGCTTCTCATAGATGCCGCCGAATCCGCCATTGGAGAGAATGGCAACCACGTCTCGCTCGCGCAGTTCGGGCACGATCGCGTTCACGATGGCATCGGCATCGGCGAAGATGCGCGCCTGCTTTCCGCGTTTCTGGATCTCGGCCACCACACGCTTCAGATCCAGCCTTTCCGGCTCGGGAATCGCCTCCGACTTGAAGATGGCAGCGATCACCACCAGATCGGCTAGCGCCAGGCTGCGGGCGAGCGAATCCTGCAGCACGTTGCGGCGCATAGTGTTCGAGCGCGGCTCCAGCACCACCCACAGGCGCGATTGCGGATAGCGCGCGCGCAACGCCAGAATCGTCTGCTCGATGGCCGTGGGATGATGGGCAAAGTCGTCAATGATCGTTATTCCGTTGACCTGCGCCTTCAACTCGAGGCGCCGCTTGACGCTTCTAAACGTTGCGAGAGCCTGCGCGATTACATCTTTTGAAATTGCATAATTCGCCGCCAGGGCCGCCGCTGCCGTTGCATTCCAGACGTTGTATTCTCCGCCGAGCGGGAATTCGAAGTTTGCCCAGGCTTTGCCAGCGCGCAGCACCGACCACGTCGTTCGTTCCTCGTTCAACTTCAGATCTGCGATTTTCCAGTCTGCGCGATTTGACGCGCCGTAACGTTCGACGGGACAGAAGGCTTTCTTCAGGCAGCGGTCGATGTTGTCATTCGAGCTCTCGCCCGAGATGCCTCCCGGATCAAAGCCGACGATTCGCCCGCGCCGCGGAACCAGGTTCACCAGGCGCTTGAAGGCCGTCTCCACCGCGTCCAGATCTTTGTAGATATCCGCGTGGTCGAATTCAACCGAGGTGAGAATTACCGAATCCGGAAAGTAGTGCAGAAACTTCGGACCTTTATCGAAAAATGCCGTGTCATACTCATCGCCTTCTAAAATAAAGTGCTCGCCTGCGCCCAGTCCAAAACTGCGGCCGAAATTTTCCGCAATGCCGCCGATCAGGAACGAAGGCTGGAGGCCGGCGGTCTCGAAGATCCACGCCAGCATCGCCGTCGTCGTCGTTTTGCCGTGGGTTCCGGCAATCACGAGTACGTCCTTGCCGACCAGGAACTCATCATGCAGAATCTGCGGCTGCGAGCAGAACGGAATGCGATCGTCGAGCAAGCGCTCCAGTTCCACGTTTCCGCGCGAGAGCGCGTTGCCTACGACCACCAGATCGGGACGGGGATTCAGGTTCGCCTCGGCAAAGGGCTGCGCGACGGGGACGCCCAACGTTTCCAGAAACGTCGACATTGGCGGATATGCTGCTGCATCCGAGCCGGTGACGCGAAAGCCTCGCTCTTGCAGCATACCGGCCAGCGAAGCCATCGCCGTTCCACAAATGCCGATCAGATGAATGTGTTTGGGCTTGCTTTTCATTGCGTGTGCATGACGACGGGCAGCTTCGCCCGGGCTGGCTTTTGGCTCTTAGCTCTTCGCTCTTCGCTTTTCGCTTCTAGCCCAAAGTTCTCCTTCGTCCTCCGTGCCCCCTGTGGTTATCTTTTGACCGTTGCCGCTTCCAGAATCCTCAGTTCCACCGCGTCCTCCACGGTCAGTCTCGCCCGCACCCCGATGGGCAGCGTGATGTTCGCGCGCGACACATGTCCTGAACGCAAGCCAAACGCTACTGGAACTTGCAGATCGCCAACCACTCGCAGCACGACCTCTTCTAGCGTGTAATCTTGATCCGGACTCTGCCGGCAATCCAGCATTTCGCCGAAGACAATGCCGCGCACATCTTTCAGCTTGCCCGCTAGTTTCAGTTGCATCAGCATGCGGTCGATCTGGTACGGCTTGGTCGCGATGTCTTCGACGAAAAGGATGGTGCCCGCGGTTCGAATCTCGTGCTCTGTGCCCAGCGACGCCGCCAGCATCGAGAGGCATCCGCCATAGAGGATTCCCTCCCGCCGGCCCGCCAACAGCGGTTTCGCTCCTGAGCCTTCGCCAATCTCCCATTCTTCCGCGCCACCCACCGCGTTCTGCCACGAATCCAGATCCACACCGTCGGCAACGGCGAAATCCTTGGCCACCATCGGGCCGTGGAAGGTCACGAAGTTCGCCGAGTCCGAGACGCAGCACAGCAGCGTCGTAATATCACTGTAGCCCACCAGAATTTTGGGATGCGAAACGATCTTAGTCGGGTCGAGCAGCAGCGGCAGATAGTTCGACCCATATCCTCCTCGCGCACAAACAATCGCGCGGATATCGTCGCGCACGAACATGTGTTCCAGTTCGCGCGCCCGGCGCTCCGCTGAGCCGGCAAAGTAGAGATCGCGTTCCAGGATCGACTCGAAATAAAACGGCTCATAGCCAGCACGGCGAAGACCGTCGCAGCCCGCTTCCAGCGTTTCGCGCTTAACGTTCGACGCGGGCGCAACGATTCCCACCTTGTCGCCCGGACGGAGCGCCCGCGGCTTGATTCGCGAATTTTGGGAAGATGAAACCATTTGGACTCGATCTTTTCTGAACCGATCTTAACTGACGCTGCGACCGCGTCCCGCAAAGTTACTGGTGGAGAGCCGGGCGTCCCCGCGCGGCGGGACGGGCGAGACGCCCGTCGCTCCACGGTATGAGTTGCGCGATCCCGATGCCATGATCGATCTTAAATGAAGAATTCCCCGCGGCAGACGAGCGTCGCCGGACCCCGCAGATAAACTTGATCCTCCCAGCGCACCGTCTGCGCACCTCCGGGCGCAATCACCGTCACCGGCGACGCGACGCGTCCGCTCGCAATCGCAGCTACCGCCGACGCGCACGATCCCGTGCCGGAAGACTCGGTCTCTCCCACTCCACGTTCAAACAACCGGATCTCGATTTCATTCGCGCCTTCATTCTCACCTTTATTCGCGCCTTCTTTCGCACTTTTATTCGCGCCCGCATTCGCATGGCGCACCACCACGTATTCCACGTTGGTGCCCTGCGGGAACTGCGGCTGCGCTCCGATCAGCGCCGCCTGCCTCTGCCATCCATCCTGAAAGTTCTCCACGAAAATTACGTAATGCGGATTCCCCATCGAAACTTTCGTCCCCACCGCCCGCACACCCATCGTCTCAATCGACAACTCGCCGCCGACCTCCGGCTGGCCCATCTCCGCTTCGAACTCAAAGGTGGCGCCTTGCCGGACGCCTTGCGGACCGACGAGCCGGCACTTCTTCAGCCCGGCGCCGGTGCGAACCACAACCTCCGTTTTGCCCGCTCGTGAACAAATTTCCGCCGCTACACAGCGCGTACCGTTGCCGGAGATTTCCGCCTCCGAGCCATCTGCGTTAAACAGGCGCAGCCTCGCGTCAGCGTCCGCGTCCGGAAACAGCCATTCCACGCCGTCGGCGCCAACTCCGCGATGGCGATCGCACAAGCGGCGGCTGAGCGCACTCAGGTCGCCGAAGGCGTACGCACCTTCCACTATCAGAAAATCGTTGCCACAAGCCGAGGCCTTTGTAAAAGGAATTTTCGCGTTCTGATAGCTCTGTTTCCGCGGTCGGCTCATTCGTGTTCCGTAGCGCCAAGTGATGTCACGCTGCTAAAGGCGGTCGATTGGTGCAGGCGGATGGAAAACACGCTTTCCTCTTCGTGCTCGCAACCCACCGAGAACACCATGCGAAAATCGGGATCCGCGGACGCGATGTGCACGCTGTGCATAGTGAGTTGCTCGGAGTCCAGGAGGCGGTTCACTTCCCGCAACATCCCATCCACGTTGCGGCCCGTCACTTCGTAGGTAGTAACAAACGCCTTCAGCGAAAACGCGTGCTCCATTCGTCCCAGCAGCACCAGCGCAATCAGAATGATGCCCGTGGCAAAGCAGGCTGTCAGGTACAGGCCGCCGCCCGCTGCCATTCCCACCCCCGCCACGACAAACAGAGTGGCCGCCGTCGTCAGCCCGGTCACCGACGCCTTCGCGTGCAGAATCGAGCCTGCGCCGATAAAGCCTATCCCCGGGATGATCTGTGCCGCGATCCGTGCGCTGTCCGTCGGCGTGCCCGCGAGTTGCGCCGATAGGACCGTGAACATTGCCGCGCCAAAACAGATGAACATGTTCGTGCGCAGCCCCGCCGGCTTGTGCCGCAGTTGCCGTTCCAGGCCGATGATGCCGCCCAGTATCGCCGCCAGCAGCAACCGCGCCAGCGTCGAACTCAGCACCACGCCCAGTTCATTCCGCAGCAGTTGGATGATTTGATGGATTGGGTTCATAGCAGCGTCCGGCCTCGACTACCCTAAACCCGCGAAAGCGCGCGGTCTGGGACCACGGAGCGGATTCTATCACCGCCATCAGGCGCTTTCCGTGTCGCTGGGCGGGAGGGGTTAACGCGATTGATTCGGGGCGCTCCGCGCCGCGTAGATGCGCGCATGGGGCTGCCCAGTCGCGTGAATTTCGATCAGCTCGGTAAGATTGGTCAGATTCGCGCCCTGGTCCACCGCATCGCCATCGAAGGCAATCACAAAATCCAAGTAGCGCGGCGGATCGGCCAGGGCGCGCTCCCATAGGCCTTCGGGATCCGACGGCCGCTTCCACACACGGTGATTTTCGTTATTCACCACCTGACGCAGCGGGATGCCCGCCTGCTCCATGACGCCCACATGTTCGCTGATATCCATCAGAAAGCGCGAGTTCCTCGGTAATCGAGCAAGCACGCGCTGCACCGCGGAATTCAAGGGATTGCGGATCGCCCAGTTCCTCCGCGCTTCTGCCAAGCATTGAGGCTCCGCCTTCCACACCGACGCGTAGCTACCCAACACCAGCGCCAGTATCACGGCGACCGCTTTCCCTTTATGCCTCCCGCCCGCGCCCAGTAGAAAGACAGAAGCCGCCAGCACTCCGGTCGAAACCGCGAACATCGGCAGCAACTGGAGTCCGTAGCGCTGGTTGAAGGTGGCAAATGGCCACCAGGTGTAGACATGAAGCGGCACCGAGCCGTACGCAATCGAAAATGAATAGAACACCAGCGGAACCCACAACAACAGCAGCGACGCCGATTGCGCCCGCAGTTTCCAGGCTGCGATTACGAGCGCCACAAAGGCCGCCGCCAGCCAGAACCGGCCCCAGTTCCCGTTCGCCAGATTCAACTGCGCCGACTTCAAGAAATAGATGGCCGCGACTCCGGCATGGTGGAGCGCGGGATTCGGCGCACCTACGCGCTGCTCAATCGCCTTGGCCGAGTATGGACCGTTCGCGAAGTCCAACGCGTTCCCATACACCGCTCCGTTGTAAACCAGCCACAGGACCGGGACCACCGCGATGCCCAACAGGAACTTCGCTGCAACCCGGCGCAAAGTGCGATTCTGCCAGCTCCGGAGCGCGATGACGGCGACCGCCGTGCCTGTCACACCGGCCAGAAACCATCCGTCGTAACGGGTGAGCTCCGCACCCGCCAGACACCAGGCGCAGCGCGTCAGAGTGTGCGCGAGGACAGGGTCGTCCCTACGGGACTTCGATAATTCTTCCTGCCCTACCCCGCGATGAAGCGCGGGGCTAAGTTGGTTCGCCCCTCCGGGGCTGGATGCTCGTTCGCCGGGGCCGGATTCTCGTCCATCGGGGCCGGATTCTGGTTCATCAGTGTGCTCATTTTTTCGCCTGTTATTCTCTTTCAGCGCGCGTTCTTTCAGCGCGCGGAGAAATTCCGCGAAGTACACGACGGCCCAGATAAACAGAGCCAGATAAACTGACTCCGTCATGGCTGTTGCCTGCATGTAGATCAGATTTGGATTGGCTCCATAAGCGAAGGCCGCGGCCCATGCGCCCACGCTAGCCGCCGGCTTCGCGCCCGCTTCCTTGCCCGCCCCCTTGGAAAGATCGGCTTGCAACATGCCGCGCACCAGGCGAAATATTCCCACCACTCCGAACACGTAGGCGATCATCGAAGGGATAGAACCGCCGGTTCCGTTCTGCCACATCGCGTTCGACCAAATAAACGGGATCAGCAGCAGATGAGGCAGGGGCAACCACACCCTGCCCAATTGCAGCAGGCCGGGAGTCTCGGAATCGAACACGCGCCGCGCAATATTAATGTGCGCGATCGCGTCGCCATAGAGCAGAAGGTCGCTATGTCGAACGTAGTAAAGAAAGGAAAACAGCGAAACGAGGACAGCGATTCCGGCCACGCGGGCCGCGCTGAAGTCGGGAACGGCGGCTGTCTTTATAGTCACTCTGTAGTCACTCTACGCCCGCTGTCCATTCGGCAAGGGTAAACCGCTAGTGGTCCCCTGTTCATTCGCGGCATTCATCTGAGTTGTCATCTTGAGCGAAGCGGAAGACCTATGCATTTGTTTGTAGCCCCGGAATACATAGGTCCTTCGCTTCGCTCAGGATGACACTGTTTTATTGACGCCACGAAATTGCGGGACACGAACTAAGACTATTCCAGGTGCGTCAGTTCGCGGAATACCTGAAAGCGCGCGTCGATTTCCCCGCGCGTAAGATTCTGCAGCCGCTCCGTCCCGAAGCGTTCCACGGCAAACGATCCCATGACTCCGCCATAAAACAAGGCGCGCTTCAGCACCTCGCGATTAATCTCGCCCTGCGACGCGATGTAACCCATGAATCCGCCGGCAAACGAGTCGCCGGCTCCGGTCGGGTCTTTTACTTCTTCAATCGGCAGGGCCGGCGCGCGAAAAGGATGCGATCCAATGCCGAAGGCTCCCTCGCGGAAAAAGATGGTCGCTCCGTACTCGCCATGCTTCACCACCAGAGCGCTCGGTCCCATGGCAAGAACTTTTCTCGCCGCGCGCGGAAGATTCTTCTCCGCAGCCAGCATCTTAGTCTCGGTGTCGTTGATCAGGAGGACGTCCACCAGCTTCAGCGTTTCCGCCAACTCCTTGGGCGTGCCCTGGATCCAGAAATTCATGGTGTCGCAGCCCGTCAGGCGCACACCATCCATCTCCAACCGAACCGCCGATTGCAGCGTGGGCTGGATGTTTGCGAGGAACAGGAACTCCGTGTCCGAATACTGTTTTGGAATGCGCGGCTGAAATTTATCGAACACGTTCAGTTCCGTGAATTCAGTCTTGGCCTCGTTCAGGTTGTCGATATACTGTCCGCCCCAGCGAAAGGTCTTCCCCTGGGTCCGCTCGATGCCGCGCGTGTCCACGCCGCGTTTTTTCAGCACGGCTTCGTGTTCGGACGTAAAGTCGTCGCCTACCACCGCGACCATCCGCACCTCGGTAAAGTAACTTGCGGCCAGCGCGAAATAAGTCGCAGCTCCTCCGAGAATGTCGCTTACTCGGCCGGAAGGCGTGGCGATGGTGTCGAAAGCAACCGAACCAACTACGAGAATGCTCATGAGTCTCCGTAAGGCAGTCGTTGGTCGTCAGTCGTTGGTCGTTGGCGAGCACGTCACCAACCCGGGAAGCGTCCGATTGAGGTTCGCTGACGACCGACGACCGACGACTGACGACCGGCGACTACTTCAAATACTTTCCCAATATCAACTGCAGCTTCTCTTTGGTCGCAGCTGGAATTTTGGCCGGATCGGTCAGAATGGCATTTGCCAGCGCCGACCCGCATTTGCAGGAGCGCGTTTTCGGCATCGTCGACACCGTGGCCTGCACAACTTTGGCGGCGTTCTCGGCGTTCTTTACCAGCACGGAAATAATCTGCTCTACCGTCACAGAATCATGATGCGGATGCCAGCAGTCATAATCGGTGACCATGGCGATGGTGACGTAGCAAATCTCCGCTTCGCGCGCGAGCTTTGCTTCCTGCAAGTTGGTCATGCCAATGACATCGGCGCCCCAACTGCGATACACGTTCGACTCCGCCTTGGTAGAAAACTGCGGACCTTCTATGCAGATGTAGGTGCCACCGCGCTGCGCGGTTACGCCTGCAGCCTGGCATGCGCCGCGGACCACCTTTGTCATTTCGCTGCACACTGGATCGCCAAATCCAATGTGCGCCACAATGCCGTCGCCGAAGAAAGTGTCCACGCGGTGCCGGGTGCGATCGAAAAACTGGTTCGGGATCACGAAATCGAGCGGCTTGTGCTCTTCCTTCAGCGACCCGACCGCCGAAACCGAAATAATGCGCTCCACTCCCAACTGCTTAAAGCCGTAAATGTTGGCCCGGAAATTCAGTTCGCTCGGCAAGAGTTTGTGGCCGCGGGCATGGCGCGCGAGAAATGCCACCTGGCGGCCCTCGAGCGTCCCCAGAATGTACGCATCCGAAGGCTCTCCAAATGGAGTCTGCTGCTCGACCTCGTGCGCGTCGGTGAATCCCGGCATCTGGTAGAGACCGCTGCCGCCGATAATGCCAATCTCTGCCTGCTTCAAATGCGCTCCTGATTGGGCTGGATTCATAAATGCTTTCAGAACGGGCGGCACGTCCCTCAGGGGCTAAAGCCCGTATTTTTCCAGCCCTGAACGGCACCGCTGAAGCCGTGCCCTACCCAAAACCGGCGCGAACGAAGATTATTGGGCAGTCTGAGACGGGGCAAGCCCCGTCTCTACACGAGTTTTCCGCATGCTGTGAAGCCGTGCCCTACCCAAAACCGATTGATGAAACAAGCTCTACACTGTTAGTAATTGCGGAACCTGATTATACAAGACGGAAACTCACGGCTGAGCGGGCGCGGCCTTGTCTAGCGGTTTTTCCTGCGGCCAGAAGTCTTCCTCCACCCGCTTCGTCGTCTCGTCATCCAGACTCTCGCTAATCAGCACCGCGTCGCCCCGGACTTCAATCACTACAACTCCCTCTTCTGTGAGCCAGCCATGGCGTCCGCGCAACGTTCGCCAGGAATCCGCCGGGGGCGCGTCTGTCGCAACTTTGCCGTCCGTTCCGAGGCCTTGGCGCTTTTGATAACGCTTGGACAACGATTTC
>JBEKFN010000140.1:0-9951 GCA_050013295.1 Terriglobales bacterium | reverse complement strand
TCATAGGGCAGAATGAGGCTGACTACATGCAGCTGAAAGGCCGCGGTATTGCGCTGGCGGGCTTGCTGTTGGCGGCTTCGGGCGGGCTTCACGGGCAGGCGGGCAATGTCGTCCACTACAACGTTGTCCACTACACCACCACTATCGACAACGTGAAGTATCTGTTCGCGACCGCCGAGCCTGTGGCGCATCTGAAGTCGGGCGACATCCTCGATACCAACACCCTAGACTGCTTCGGGAACGCGCTGCGGAAGCCGGGCGACACGCTCAGCATGTCGAAAGGCGACAATCCGCTGGCCGGGCCTTTTTTTGTCGAGGGGGCGGAGCCCGGCGACACGCTTGCCGTCAAGATTCTTGACCTTCAAGTCGATGGCGACACGGGCGTGGGCGCATTCGCTCCCGGATTTGGCGCCATCAACGAGACCAACTACACGCCCATGCTCCATGCGCCGCTTCCCGAGCGCGTCTGGTTCTATCACATCGATCACGCTGCAAACACAGCCACATTCAAGGCGCTCGATTCTGATTTTTCCGTGAAGATTCCCATGCATCCTTTCTTCGGCTGCATCGGAGTCGCGCCCGCCAAGGGTGAGGCGCGCAGTTCAGTGGTCCCCGCGGAATTTGGCGGCAACATGGACTCGCCCGAAGCCAGTGTCGGCAACACCGTGTACTTTCCGGTGAACGTCAAGGGAGGATTGTTCTACATCGGCGACGGCCACGCCGCCATGGGCGATGGAGAAGTCGCCGGTACCGCCATCGAGGTCCCGCTGAAGGCACGCGTGCAGTTGAGCGTGATCAAAGGCCGCATCATCTCCTGGCCCCAGTTCGAGAACGACGACGCCATCATGACCGTGGGCGCCTATCGTCCCCTGGATGATGCCGTGCGCATCGCTTTCACCGAACTTGTGCACTGGATCCACAAGGACTACGGTTTGTCGGAACTCGATGCTTATGAGCTGCTATCGGAAGTCGCGAAGATTCATCTCAACGAAATGGTGGATCCAAACTACGTGGTGGTGGCTTCTATAGAGAAGAAATATTTGCCCGCGAAAAAGAAGTAGATCGAATGCGACCGCGGGCGTCATGCCCAGCACCCAGCCTTGCGGAAGCGGAGCTGCACGGAACCTCACGGTATATGGGCCTTCGGCAAGGTGGATGTAGATATCAAAGGGACTGCCGGTGTGCGGGCTTAGTCTTCAGCTAGTTCAACAACATTAAGGCCCTACACATTTCGAAGTACGGTGTTCCCGCAGAGGTGGTGGACGGAGGGCGGGCGTTTCCTTCGGCGAGAAGACATTGCTTTTCTGATCTGTGCATGATCACATCACTCCGAAGTAAGACTGTTTGAGGTGATGGCGAAGCTCCTGCCCACATTTCTCGCACAACCTCGGCCAGCGATCCTTCATTTCTGCCAGCGGACTGCTGCACCTGGGACAAGCGGTAATTACCGGGGCGCCACAGCCAGGACACAGGTTCGCTACCTGGGAGGAGCTGGACAGATCATGGTGACAATCGGCGTTAGTGCACATCGCTCTTGCGCTGACCATTTCCGCCTCTCGCAAAAGTACATGTTAAGCCCGCATCAACGCGCCATGAGTTACAACTGTTCTTGGTGGGGTATCCACTTTACTCAGGTAGGTGAATTGTGGGACGACAGGGGTCGGCGTTGGCTTCAAGGAGCGGAATCGACGACCGTAACTAAGGCAGGCGGGTATCCGTCGATGCCGCGATCGTTGGATCTGCCATGACCACGACTCGGATAAGGCGAAATCAAACGCTGCCGCCACGGATCGTCTGACCGTATTGGTATGATGCAGCATACGAACCACTCGGATTATCTCCGAACTCGGCGCGCGCAAGTGGCGGTGAATTATTCTAATTCGTTGGATTTCTGATTCATCGGGGTGGCTATGAACGGATTCTGGGAACGAGTAGCTTTTGCCTTTCGGTGTTTCTTTTCAATCCTGTTCCACGCTGACATTCCCAACGACCTCGCACAGAAGCTGGTCAAGCCTGCCGGTCCGGTTCCGCGGGCGGCGACGGTTGCTGCACCTTCCGTCTCTCGTCTGAAGGAAGTTGAACGGCCAGCCTCGGAAGCGTTCGATCGCGCGGTGCAGATGCTGGCGCTGCTGCAACGCGATGGGCGGCTCATCGATTTTCTGGCGGAGAACATCTCCGCTTATCCCGACGCGCAGATTGGAGCTGCTGTCCGCACCATCCACGACACTTGCCGGCAGGTGCTCGACCAGTATGTAAAGCTGGAGCCGATTCTGAACTCCGAAGAGGACCAACCGGTGACAGTCCCGGCGGGTTTTGACCTGGCGGCTATCAAACTGATCGGCAACGTGGCGGGTGAGCCGCCAGTTCGCGGTGTGTTACGACACAAAGGCTGGCGGGTGAAGGAAGTGAATCTTCCCCCGTTGCCGCAAGGGGCCGGCCGGATGGTGGTTGCGCCGGCTGAGGTCGAACTTTCATAACGGCTGATCCACATCTGCACAACCGATGTTGGGTTCGAAAAGGAGATGTTTCGTTGGCGGCCAAATACATCGTTGGCATCGACCTAGGGACCACAAATTCAGCGCTGGCGCGCTGCAACGCCAGTGCTGCCGGAAGTGCTGCCGGAAGTGCTGCAGAAGAGGAAAGCCGCATCGAGGTCCGCAGCATTCCGCAACTGGTGAATCCCAACGAAGTGGCGGAACGCACGTTGCTGCCGTCGTTTCTCTACATCCCAGGCGAATTCGATTTTCCCAAGGGCAGCCTCGCCTTGCCATGGGAAGCCGAGCCGAAGCTCGTGATCGGCGAACTGGCGCGTAAACGCGGCGCGGAGAGTCCAATCCGCCTGGTCGCCTCGGCCAAATCCTGGCTCTCTTACGCCGGGGTGGACCGCACTGCGCCGATCTTGCCTTGGCAAGCGCCCGAGGAGGTGCCCAAGCTATCGCCGGTCGAAGCGTCATCGCAGTTCTTGCAGTACTTGCGCACCGTGTGGGACAGCAGCGAGGCAGGGGAGCAATTCGCTCTTGCGGAGCAAGACGTGCTGCTCACTGTGCCCGCTTCGTTCGACGAAGAAGCCCGTGAGTTGACCAGGCGCGCCGCCGAACAGGCCGGCTATCCGAACGTCACATTGCTGGAAGAGCCTCAGGCAGCCTTTTACGCGTGGCTTGAAAGCCAGGGTGATGCCTGGCGCCGCCGCATCAAGGTCGGGGACTTGGTTCTCGTCTGCGACGTCGGCGGCGGCACCACGGATTTCAGCCTCATCATGGTTTCCGAAGAGAATGGCGAACTGACCCTGAAACGCGTCGCCGTTGGCGACCACATCCTGCTGGGCGGCGACAACATGGACTTGGCGCTGGCGCGCGTTCTGCAGCAGCGCCTCGAAGCCTCGGGCAACCGCGTCGATACCTGGCAGTTGCACGGCCTGTGGCATCAGTGCCGCATCGAGAAGGAAAAGCTTTTCGAATCGCCCAAGACGCAGAAGCGCCCAATCACGTTGCTGGGCAAGGGAACAAAGCTCATCGGCGGCACCATCAAGACGGAACTGGTGCGCGAAGACCTCGACCAGGTTCTGGTCGACGGATTTTTTCCCAAGGTCGCGAGCGGCGAACTACCGGCGCGGCAACGCCGTGTTGGTTTTCAGGAGTTGGGCCTGCCGTATGCTGCCGATCCAGCCATTACCAAGCACCTGGCGCGGTTTCTGTCGGAGCAAGTTCGCAACAGTCCCGAGGCGGCGGCCATCCGGCGCGGCCGCAGCGGACTGGCATGTCCCACGCACATCCTGTTCAACGGCGGAGTGATGAAAGCGGCGGTGCTGCGCGACCGGCTGGTAGAGGTGCTGAACAGCTGGTTGCGACAAGAAGGATTCGACGCGCTCGGGGCAGAGCAAATCCTTAACTCGCACAACGAAGCTCCCGATTTGGAGCACGCCGTGGCGCGCGGCGCGGCCTATTACGGCAAGGCGCGTCACGGTCGCGGTGTGCGCATCCGCAGTGGTGCCTCGCGCACGTACTACATCGGAATTGAAAGCGCCATGCCCGCAGTGCCCGGCATGGAAGCTCCGCTCAAGGCGCTCTGTGTCGTTCCCTTTGGCATGGAGGAAGGCACCGAAGCCACGATTCCCGGCCGGGAGTTTGGCCTCGTCGTCGGCGAACCGGCCGAGTTTCGTTTTCTAAGTTCCAGCGTCCGCAAGCAGGACCATGTCGGCAGCCTGCTGGAAGATTGGGGTGCCGATATCGAGGAACTCAGCCCGCTGGAGGTCACGCTCAAACTGGATGGCCAGCAGGGAACGGTTGTACCGGTGCGGCTCGAGACTCGTGTAACCGAACTCGGCACGCTCGAGGTCTGGTGCGTGTCCCGCGATGGTACGCAGCGCTGGAAGCTTGAACTGAACATCCGAGAAAAGACTCGCGAAAAGACCGGGAGGTGAGGTCGTCGGTGCCTTCTCGTTATCTGATCGGCATCGATCTGGGCACGACAAACTCTGTCGTGGCGTATATCGATACTCAGGAAGTCGCTGATGCCGGCTCCCCTATTCGTGTGTTCCCCATACCGCAGTTGGTGGCGCACGGGGAAGTCCTCACCCTTCCCGCACTTCCTTCTTTTCTTTACTTCCCCACCGAAGATGAGTTGTCTGCCGGAGCCGTGAGCGCCACCTGGGATGAGTATCCGCCCATGGTCACAGGTGTGCTCGCGCGCGAACAGGGAGCGCTTGTGCCGAGCCGCCAAGTGTCATCGGCCAAGTCGTGGCTTTCCTATCCCGGAGTTGATCGCCGCGCCAAGATCCTGCCGGCGCAAGCGGAACCGCCGCAGCCCATGATTTCTCAACCCATGATTTCCCCGGTCGAGGCATCCGCGCGCTACCTCATGCATTTGCGCGACGCCTGGAACGGCGCCATCGGGACCGACGCGGAAACGCGTTTTGAGCATCAGGAAATCGTTCTCACCGTGCCCGCTTCGTTCGATGAGGAAGCCCGTGAGCTGACGGTCGAAGCCGCCCGCCGCGCTGGACTCGACACGCTCACTCTGCTCGAAGAACCGTTGGCCGCGTTTTATGCATGGATCGCAGAAAATCGGATCGCGGAAAATCGGACCACGGCGAATCGGACCGCGGCGAATCGACCTGCGCAGGCAGGCGGCCCATCCTCGCGCCCATATCCGGCACGGGATGGGAACGATGAGGGCCTCCGCGATGGTGAACTGATTCTGATCTGTGACATCGGCGGCGGCACGACTGACTTCAGCCTGGTGAGCGCCCACTCGGTCAATGGCGAGTTGCAGTTTGAGCGAACCGCCATCGGCGAGCACCTTTTGCTCGGCGGCGACAATCTCGATTTCGCCTTGGCCCGCCGCGTGGAAGAGAAACTCGTGAAAGACAAGCTCAAAGACATCCCACTCACGCTACGACAGCTTTATGCGCTGCGCCGGGCCTGCTGTGCCGCGAAGGAGCGGCTGCTGAGCGATTCGTCCTCGGAACTGTCGCACGTGCCGGTCACGGTCTTGGGCACCGGCCGGGCCGTCGTCGGACAGGCGCTCAGCGTTGACCTGACGCGCGAGGAAGTCCTGCAAATTCTGACGGTCGGGTTCCTGCCGATCACCGCGCCGGATGAGATGCCGGCGCATGGCCGGTCAACAGCGTTGCGCGAACTCGGCCTGCCTTACGCCAGCGATCCCGCCATCACTAGGCACCTTGCCGCATTTCTGACGCAAGCGGCGGTCACCATGAACGGTTTGTCGGCAAACCACGGTCCGTCGGCAAAACACCGAATGGCTCGACCCAACGCCGTGCTCTTCAATGGCGGCTTCTGTGCACCAGCGGTGACTCGCGAGCGGATCATCGAGGCAATTTCCGTCTGGTTCGGCGGAGCCCGAACGGGCTGGCGCCCCAAGCTCCTCAACGACGAAGCGGTAGAGAGTGCGGTAGAAAGCGCGGTAGAGAGTGCGGTTGCTCGCGGTGCCGCCTACTACGGCCGCGTACGGCGCGGCACCGGTGTGCGCGTCCGAGCCGGCAGCGCGCGCACGTACTACATCGGGTGGCGCTCGAGCGACGGTCTGCAGAATGACGGGCTGCAGGGCATCTGTGTCTTGCCTGCCGGGGTCGAAGAGGGTGCCACACTTCCTCTATTCGACCGCGAATTTTCGGTGCTGGCGAACCGCCCGGTGTCGTTTACGCTGTACAGTTCGCGCACACGGCACGATGCGCACGGCGAAGTGGCTGTGTTGGACGAAGCGGATGTACATCGTCACGCGCCGCTGGTAACCCTGTTGCGTTACGGCAAGAAAATGCGCGACGTGTACCTGATTGTGCGTCTCAGAGCCAGTTTCACAGAGGTTGGCACGCTTGAACTCTGGTGTGAATCGCGGGACACGCCGCATCGCTGGCGGCTGCAATTCGAACTGCGCGGCGAAGAGGAACACACGCAGCCACTCGATACGGCGAAAGCACAACCGGTGCCGACACGTTCGTCCACCGGTGCGACTTCCGTTACGACCTCCGACGCAGCAGTCGAAGCCGCTGCGCAACTGATCCGCCGTGTTTTTGGCGGCTCTGCAGATAGCGACACGCTGGCGCCCGAGACGCTTGTCAGCCAAATGGAAGCGGCGCTCGGCGCGAAGAGAGACTCGTGGCCTATCTCGGCCATTCGCCGGTTCGGCGATGTGCTCATCGAAGTTGCCGCCGGACGCAAAAAGTCTCCGCGCCATGAGGTCCGTTGGCTCAATCTATCCGGCTTCTGTTTGCGGCCGGGATTCGGTGCACCGGGTGATGATGCGCGCGTGAACGGCCTCCGAACCATCGCGTCGAACGAACTCGTCTTCGCCGACGATCTGCAGGTTCAGGTCGAAATGCTAGTGCTGTTGCGTCGGATCGCCGGCGGCATCAATGCCAGCGAGCAGCATGCGCTCTATCGCAAGCATACTAGCCGTGCCGGTAGCAAGAAGAAGGGCCGCGTGAACCGGCAACTCGAGTACGAGGAATGGCGCCTGTTTGCGAGCTTTGAGCACCTGCTAGCCAGCACCCGTGCTTTGCTTGGCCATGCGCTGGTGGCGAAGATCAGAAAGGAACCTGGAGATGCAATTTGGCTGTGGTCGCTCGGCCGGCTGGGCGCCCGTATTCCGCTCTACGGGCCGCTGCACTCTGTAGTGGCGGCTGAAATTGCCGGCGAGTGGCTGAAAGCCCTGCTGGACTTATCCACGTTCACGGCGGTAACGGCTTCCGCCATCGCGCTGATCGCGCGGCGCACCGACGATCGTTTGCGTGACATCGATGATGCGATTCGCGAGCAGGCAATCTCCCGCTTGATGGCGCTTGGGAACACCGAAGAAACCATCCAGCTTCTGTCAAAGTACGCTCCGCCCGAACGGGGGGACGCGGTCCGCAGCTTCGGGGAATCGCTGCCGCCCGGGTTGCAAGTTGTCAGCTCTTCGAACTGCTTGCTGTCGGTACCCGCGTTGCACAGCTCTGGCCCGACGTTTTCGAAACCGGCGTGAACAGCAGGTACCCATGGAAACTGAAAAATCGGCCCGCCGCGAAACCGCTGCCATTTTTCACCTGTAAGCCTCATGGCAGGAACGCGAGGGGGATCATCGCACCTTTTGAGGCAGCCTCCGATCCAGGGATAAAGAGCGTGCCCACACCAGCCACGGTTGGCTCCGCAACACGGAGAGACGAACGGGAGTTGCGCGATGCGTACTTCGCCATGCGTCTTTCCCTTTTCGTTGGTTTGGCAATGCTGATCGGTAAGACCACAGTGTATTTCATGACGCATTCGGCTGCCATTTTTTCCGACGCGGCCGAGTCGGTTGTCCACGTGATCGCCGTGGGGTTTGCCAGTTTAGTCTCCGGCTCAGCACAAGATCAGCTTCCCTCATTTCCTCCACGGCTACGAGCGGATCTTGCCACCGCTGAACTCGACCATCACAATGAGCCGTTTCTGTTCGGGCTTTGCCGATCCTGATGTCTCCAGCTTCACCCCATTGTCAGTCGCCTTCGCTGTGTAAACGGGGCGCGGGCCAGTCTGCGGAGTAGGGCTAGGCTGCTGCAGACCGTCGAGTCCGTCAAGGTTTCAGTTTTGAAAGTCCTTCAATTTGCGGCGACCCCGAACATCGAGTTCTACCGATACCAGTCGGAATTTGCAGATGCCTCAAGGCGTTTCCAGTCGGGGGACCGTAAATTCGCATTTGATTTTTCCAGCGTTGAGTTTAGCCACCCCGTGAAGCGAATCGCCCCTCTGGGGCTGAGGTGATCGACATCCCAATAGTCCTCCGGATCCAACTGTGGCATGCTCAAGAAGGAAAGATAGCGCGCGCCGTACTTTTTGGTTAGCTGCTCTAAGTCTGCCTGCGCTCGGTCCCAGTATTCCGCGTCCATTTTCTCAGAGTAGGCGGGCCACACCGGCATAGTGATGAGCACCACCTCAATGTTGCGTTCGCGAAGTACCGAGAGAAGATGACTGAGGTAAGCGAGGTTCACCGGCTCGTTGATAGCCTTCATAACACTCCGATGGCGAGCAAGTGTGATTGCTAACGAAGCCGCGCTCAGATGCTGAGGACTAGGTTCCTTGTCGATCGGGGACCACCAACCGCGATCGTCCATCTCAGTATCGGGAGTAACGTCGGGCACGAATTCCTTGCCTCGGCCTCGGACCAATGCAAACAAGGCTTTACGCAGCGAACTACGATAGAGGTCGCCGGTCGGAAGCGCAAAACGGCTCCACATTCGGATATCCAGCCGATCTTTCAGTCGCGGTGGGGGTATGTGCCATTCTTGCTGGTAGTAATATTGGCGCCAATCCTCTTTGCTCTCTTGGAGTTGGAAGAAAGGGGAGGTGTCTTGAATTTCAATAATGACCCGATTGAGCTTGGGCAGCTCGGGCAGGATCTCGAGCCCGGGATTGTCGAAAACGTCCCGAAAGATAGCGGTTAACCTTTGGTGGATTTCCGTCTGTGTCATTGGGTGGTTATGGTGTAGGTGGACAACTCGTGGATAAAAACCTTCCGTTGAACATATTGGTCAACCCGTAGGCTCCACTCAGTGCCTACCCCATTCGAGGTATCCACTGGAAGAAAACCGAACTGTTGGAAGAAGTTCTTCACCATCATGTTCTTGGCAGTTGGAATGTAATAGCCCACGACGCGTTCGTAATTGCCGTGCTGCGCATATTCAACAATCTTATTCATGGCAAACTGCTCCACACCGACGCTGGAGTACCCGGCAACTCATGACGAACGCGTTCGTCAGAGGATAGGGAATGGCGGAGAGAGTGGGACTGTGTTCCGACCAATTTCAGAAATCACAGTAACAATGGAAAAATCGTTCTATCCCTTTGTAATCGCAGATGCTTTTAGGATTGCTGCGATGGAACTCGACGAAGGTTAACGAAGCCCACAGCAGCCAAAACAATTATTGCACTTCGGGGGTACAGGAAAACTTCAAGCAGTGGCGGCAGCCACAGGGCACTCAGTTCACCGCCGCCCCACCGCAGCACCGCTTGTACTTCTTGCCGGAACCGCACAGGCATGGATCGTTCCGCCGGACCTTCGGGGCGATGCGTCGTGGGATGTCGTTTCAACTCATGGCGACGAGGGCGTCACTAGCTCGAATGAAGACGTGAGCCGGATCGCATTGTGCAAAGTGCGGTAGAGGGGGCACTTCATCGGATAGACCGAGTGCGCACGCTCCACCTTCTCCCTTGCATCTTCCGGGGCTGCCAACCGCAGGGCAACGTGAATCCTGCGGATGACCAGCACTCCTTCCTCCACTTCGACCTCTCCCGTCACATCTGCCGTGAGCTTCCCATCGCTGGCATCAATTTGACGCACTTCCAGTGCGCCTCCGAAGGTGCCCATCATTCAACCAGCGGTCGCAGCGATAACGTAATCGATGGTGGAGGCGTGTGATTCTTTCAGGTTCGCCGGATCGACTTTGTAGTGCTCGGCTATAGCTCCATGTACGCTGAACAC
>JBEKFN010000139.1:0-10003 GCA_050013295.1 Terriglobales bacterium | reverse complement strand
GCCCGCATTTCCAGGCATCCGCAGCCGCACGGTACGTCCCGATGATAGCACGCACCATCTCCGCCGGAAGGCTGCGGCCCTGGATCTTGATCACGTCCACGCCCGCATCGAGGAACGCCGAGAGTTCCGCCACCGGGCTAATCTGTCGGCTGGGAAACAACCGCCGGTCAGCCTCCACGCCATCTTTCAATAGACTCCACGGCTGCTGGCAGATACGGAAGCAACTGCCCACCCCGCCGCGTTTGACGCTGCCACCTAAACGTTGCGACCCGTCGCCCCGCTCCGCCGCGGCAAAGTTCAGGTAGCTGGGCATCCAGCACTTCCCGAGCTGAATGAACTCCTGCACCATGTGCAGCATGACCTCGATCTGGATCGAGGCCTTCGCCTTCACCGCCGCAATTTCCTGCGGCTCAACATACCCCGGCAGCACCACCGCAGTCGCGCCCAGATTTTGGTAGAAGAGGGCGTCGCTCGTATTCAGCGCGCCGCAGCCGATGCTGGCGGTGATGGCCAATCCCGGCAGCTTCCGCCTGACTTCGCGCAGAAACCCGACGTCGTTCAGGATCACCGCATACAGGCCCCAGTCCGCCAATTCGGCCAACTGGCATAGCAGCTTTTGGCGCTCCTGCGGCTTGGGTATGATGTTTGCCGCAAGCTGTACCTTTTTCCCGAGGGCGTGAGCCAGTTCGATGCACAATCGCAACTGCTTACGGTCAAATTCGCCCCGCGCGCCGCCACGGCTCCAACCCCTCAATCCGACGTACACCGCGTCCGCGCCCGCCTGAAACGCCTGCTCGGCCGCCTCAAGATTGCCCGCAGGAGCCAGCAGCATCGCACACTGCTTGGGCAAGGCCATGTTGGGCAGGTCCATGCCGCAGCCCTTCGCAGTGGAAAGTGGGCTGGCCTGCACCGGTCCATAGCCCCGGATTGCACGTTCAATACCCAAGTTGGCCCCAATTGTTAGCGGCGTCAGTGAGCAATGTCACGCTGAGGTGTGACCGCACCCGAGCAAGTCCCTCTCCCCATGCTGTGAGGGTGTGCTGGAACTTAACCCGCTTCTCCACTTCTCGGTGCGCCCCCAATGGGGACTACTTTCGCCATCATTTACAGTGTAAAGCCCTCTCTGTGCTGTGTCACCAGGAATAGAAGACGAGACCCGCCGACCAGCGAAACAAATGCGACCGAACGCGAGCACATTCTGCGGGCTTTGCGGGAAAGCCACGGGCAGATTGGCGGGCTGAAAGGGGCAGCCGCGCGGTTGGGATTGAAGCAGACAACGCTGCAATCGAAACTGAAGCATTTTGGAATCAATCCGCGGTCAGGATTTCCGGCCCAGTAGTTCATCGCCGATGGACGAGAAAGACCGCGCGCCGGCACGAACGGCGGGGCGTCCGGCCCGACCAGCCGCCGATCACAGCCAACGATGCCGAAGATCAGGCGGTTCGGTTACAATCCTCGCGCACATGAACCGCGAATATAACAAACAATATAGTCACGAATTAGGGCGCGACATGGAGTCGCTGGTCTACGGGCACGCCGGGCCGCCTATCCTCGTGTTTCCGACATCGATGGGACGTTTTTATGAGTATGAAAATGCGGGGATGATCCATGCGCTGGCGGGAAAACTAGAAGCGGGCGCGATCCAGTTATTCTGCGTGGACAGCGTGGACGGCGAGAGCTGGTACAACAAAAGCGTGCATCCGGGCGCGCGGATCTGGCGGCATGTGCAGTACGAGCGCTACGTGATCAACGAGTTTCTGCCGTATTTGAAGTGGAAGAACTGGGCTCCCCAGATCGCGGTAACGGGATGCAGTTTTGGCGGCTATCACGCGCTGAATTTTTCCATGCGGCATCCGGATGTGGTTTCGGCTTGCGTGACCATGAGCGGAGCGTTCGACATCAGGAGCTTCCTCGACGGCTACTACGATGACAATGTCTACTTCAATAATCCACTGGACTACTTACCGAACATGAGCGATGAGTGGTTCCTGAGCCGGTGCCGGCAGATGAGGATTGTGCTGGGATCGTCGGACTGGGATATGTGCCTGGACGCGAACGTGAAGATGGCGGCGATTCTGCATGCCCGGCGGATTCCGCATTGGCTGGATATCTACGGGGACAACAGCAAGCATGATTGGCCGCTGTGGCAGCGGATGGCAGCGAAGTATTTCTAGTGGAGCGACATGCGTCCTCGCCCGTCCCCTGGCAGAGTGGCAGACGGGCGAGGAAGCCCGTCGCTCCACCCGCGGGATTGAGGACACTGATTATGGCAAACAAGAAAATCGGACTTCTTTTTGGTATGGAAGATACGTTTCCGCCGGCTTTGGTCGAGAAGATCAACTCGATAAAGACTGCGGGTGTTACCGCCGAATTTGTGAAGATTGGCGGCATCAGGATGGATGAGCCCAAGAAGTACCACGTGATCATTGACCGCATTTCGCAGGACATTCCTTTCTACCGGGCGTATTTGAAGAACGCGGTCCTGCAAGGGACGACGGTGATTAACAATCCGTTCTGGTGGACGGCGGACGACAAGTTTTTTAATTACGCCCTGGCGCACAAGATGGGCGTGGCGATTCCGCCTACCGTGATTTTGCCGCATCATACGCACCCGCCGGATACTACCGGCAAATCCATGCGAAATTTGATCTACCCGCTGAATTGGGAAGAGGTGTTTGCCTATGTTGGGTTTCCGGCGTTTTTAAAACCTTACGCGGGCGGCGGCTGGAAGCACGTCTATAAGGTGCATTCTCCGGAGGAGTTCTTCCATAACTACAATCAGACCGGCGATCTTTGCATGACGCTGCAGCATGGCGTGGAGTTTGAGGATTACTACCGCTGTTATGTAGTGGGGCAGGAGAAAGTGCACATCATGAAGTACGATCCGAAGGCTCCGCATCATGAGCGCTATGTGAAGGGGAATCCGCAGCCGGGCACGAAGTTAAAGGGGCGGATGGAGAAAGATGCGCTGGCGTTGTGCCGCGCGCTCGGCTACGACCTGAACACAGTGGAGTTTGCGGTGGAGGATGGAGTGCCTTATGCGATTGACTTCATGAATCCGGCGCCGGATGCAGAGGTTACGTCGGTGGGGCAGCAGAATTTCCAGTGGGTGGTGGACGCGGTGGCGGAGATGGCTGTGAAGAAAGCGCTCAGCGGGGGAAATCAGGTGGAGGAATTGCGCTGGGCGGCATTTTTGAATGGGCCGGAGATCCGGCCACATTAAATACAGAAGAAAGCGTAGATTCCACATCAAGAGTTTCACGTGGCATCGATCCAGTCGAGGATCTGTGCCAAAGCCCACACCACGAAGTGCCTGGAGGCTTTGAGCGTGTCTGAAAAACTGCAAATTTCCGATTTTCAGACCTACCCGGTGAGAGGCAAAGTTCCGGGTCTGGCTACTCTTTTCTGCGTAGCACAAAATCCAACCCGACGGCGACGTAGACAAACGCTCCGGCGTCCGTATGTTCGCGGGAAAGAATGCCCCCACTACCACCTTCAACAACCCATCGCATGTTCTCCGAGACGCGGGCGCTTGCGCCAATGCTCGCCATGGGAACGACTGCACCGGGAGGGACGTTCGAACCCGCGAACGGCCCCCCAGAACGTCCGTGCGCGGCGGCCAGCCGGACAGAAGCGTAGGGGGCCCAGCCGTTTCGTTTCCCGCCAGGGATGCCCATGGTCGCGCCTACGTCGCCAGTTAGACTCTTGCCCTCCGTATCGTCTCCTAATCCGGTCCCAGTCTCGAGACCGCAAGTTCTTCAGGAGTTCGTATCTTGCCGTCATGGTCGCAGAGAACGACTGAAAACTGGAATGTTCGGTGCCTTGGAAATCGAACCCCCAGTCCAAGCGATGCGTCAGACCGAGGTCCCATCGGCCAAACCAATTTACTCCGGTTTCGTGAGCGCACGGTGCTGGGAACAGATTGCCCCAGGCGCCCGCGGCAAAGCGACTTCGTTGGCCCTCGCAGGAGTCGTGCCGGGGCCAACGAAGGCGAGCACCGGAGGAAGGGGTGCCACATCCTTGCAGCCCGGAACCACTTGGTTCGTCTGAGCCTTAGGTTTGCCGATAAGCCGACGAACAGGAAAAATGCAAAAGCGACTTGGCAGCAATCTCTGCCACACGTTCTCATTATCTGCGTGCACCCCTTTTTAGCTTTGTCTGCATCCCACACTACCTGGCCTCTCCTCGATTGCGCGAGCCAATTTCGCCGTGTGATCATTTAATCTTCACGCTCCTAGCGGCAAAGTCAAGAATAGTCCAGATTTATGCGGCCAATGCAATTGCAACGATGGGGCTAGATGTCCGCACTGGCGTTCGTGCTGTCCCCACGCAATCTTATCCGCGTCATAGCCGACATTGGTATACTGACTGAGCTTTCTGCCAGAGCATCCTCCCGCCTGGCAGCTCTGGATGCCGCGATGAAGCCTACATTCACGCTTGGAATCGAAGAGGAGTATCAGACCGTCGATCCCGAGACTCGGGACCTTCGGTCACATATTCAAACCGAGCTCATCGAGAAGGGCAGATTGATCCTGCAGGAACGGGTTAAGACAGAGATGCATCAATCGGTGGTGGAAGTGGGGACGAAGGTTTGCGCCAATATCAAGGAAGCCCGTGAAGAACTGAAGAATCTGCGGCGGCAAATCATCCGACTGGCACGGGAGAATGGGTTGCGGTTGGCTTCGGCCGCGACGCATCCGTTTGCCGACTGGCGCGTGCAGGAAGTGACGCCGGGCGAGCGCTACAAAAACATTGTGGAGGATATGCAACTGGTGGCCCGGGCCAACCTGATCTTCGGGCTGCACGTGCACGTCGGCATCGAGGATCGCGAGACGCTGATCCACATGATGAATCATGCGCGGTATTTTGTGCCGCACCTGTTGGCCTTGTCCTCGAATTCGCCTTTCTGGCTGGGGATGGATACGGGGCTGAAATCGTATCGCTGCAAGGTGTTCGACAAATTTCCGCGGACGAACCTGCCGGATTTTTTCCCGAGCTGGGGCGAGTACGAGAATTACGTCAAGCTGCTGGTGAAAACGAACTCGATCGACAACGCGAAGAAGATCTGGTGGGACATCCGGCCGCATCCATTCTTCGACACGTTGGAGTTCCGGGTTTGCGATCTACCGATGCGCCTCGACGAGACGATTGCGCTGGCGGCGCTGATCCAGGCGACGGTGGCAAAACTGTACAAGCTGTACTCGCAGAACCAGGGATTCCGCCTATACCGCAGGTCGTTGCTGATGGAGAACAAGTGGCGAGCTGCGCGCTATGGAATCAACGGAAAACTGATCGACTTCGGTAAGTCGATGGAAGTTCCGGAGCGCGAACTGATCGAAGAGTATCTGGAATTCGTCGATGACGTGCTGGACGAACTGGATTGCCGGGAAGAAGTGGAGTACATCCGCGAAATTATGCAGATGGGCACGGGCGCAGACCGGCAGTTGGACGTGTACCGCAAGTCCGGCGACATGAAAGCCGTGGTGGACTACATCATTGAGGAGACTGAGGTGGGCGTGGACGAGGTGGATAGTTTGCCCACCGCCAAGGCCGTCTGATGAGCTTGATGAAGACTTTTACGAATACGACGGAACAACCCAATCGACAACTGAACAAGCTGGCTTTTGATCCGCACCTGACGCCGGGGGCGCGGAATGCCGTGCGCGTGTGCCTGCGTGTGCAGCCCTCGGAAAAAGTCACGGTTATCACCGATGAAGTGAGCCTGGAGATTGCGGCGGCGCTGGTGCGCGAACTGGAAGAGATCGGCTGCCGCTACCAGACGTGGGTGCTGGAGGATGTGGCGACCCGTCCGCTGACGGATTTTCCGCTGGCCATCGCGGAGGATCTGGAGTCGAGCCAGGTCAGCATTTTTGCGGTGCAAGCACAGACCAACGAATTGAAGTCTCGCATGCAGATGACGGATGTGGTGAATCGGCGCAAGATCCGGCACGCACACATGGTCAACATCAACAAGCGAATCATGCTGGAAGGCATGCGCGCGGACTTCCAGAAGGTCGACCGGCTAAGCGTGAAGGTAATGGAAACGGTGCGCCGGGCGAAACAGATTCGGGCAAAGACGCCCGCCGGGACGGACTTGGTAGCGGATTTGAACCCCAATTACCGCTGGGTGAAGACCAGCGGAATTATCAGTACCGAAAAGTGGGGGAATCTGCCGGGTGGTGAAGTGTTCACAACACCCGGCGAGGTGAACGGCACATTTGTTATTGATGGAGTGGTGGGCGATTACTTGTGCGCGAAATTTGGCGATTTGAAGGCGCATCCGCTGACCATCCAGGTAAAGGAGAATCGCCTGGTCGAAGCGCACTCGGCGAACAAGGAATTGCAAGACGATTTCTGGGCTTACACCCATAAGGATGAGAACAGTAACCGGGTGGGCGAATTTGCGATTGGGACGAACATCGAACTGAAAGATGTGATCGGTGAGATCCTGCAGGACGAAAAATACCCAGGCGTCCACATCGCGTTTGGAAATCCGTATGGGGCGCACACAGGAGCGGAGTGGTATTCGTCGACGCACATCGATGTCGTGGGTCGGAATTTCGATATCTGGGTCGACGGCGAGCAGATCATGCGGCGCGGGCAGTTTCTGATTGAGGCGTAGGGTGTGTGGTGGCGGGGCTTCGCCCCGCCGGGACGGGGCACAGTCCCCGTCACCACACCAGCTTCTATGATTCCCTCCTACCGACAAGACTTCAATTCGCGATTGACTCCTGAAAAATACGCGCGGTTGCGGCGCGAGATGACTTCGCGGTGCGGGATGGAAGTTCCATTCGCTCTTTGCGAGACGCCTTGCTTCTTCCCGGCGGAACTGGTCAAGCGCATGGGAGAAGATGGCAAAGCGCTGATCCGGCAATTGGTGGAGAATCCGGAGTATCGGGCGCGCTCGGAGGCTTCGATTCCCGCGAAGTTTCGCGTGCCGAATGAATCGCCGCATCCGATGTTTATCCAAGTGGACTTCGGGCTAGTGCGGGATTCGGCGGGCGAGTTACAGCCGAAGCTGGTCGAGTTACAGGCCTTCCCTTCCCTTTACGCATATCAGCCGGTTTTGGCGCAGGCTTATATCGATGTGTTTGGCCTTGACCCCACGCTTCGCTACTTTTTGAGCGGGCTCGACTCGGCTTCTTACCCTCAGCTTTTGCGGGATGCGATTGTGGCGGGGCACGATCCGGCGAATGTGGTGTTGATGGAGGTATATCCCGAGGAGCAGAAGACGCGTCCAGATTTTCTGCTGACGGAGAAGCTGCTCGGCATACGGACAGTGTGCATAACCAAGATTCGCAAACAGGGGCGACGGCTGTTTTATGAGGAGCGGGGCAAGCAGGTGCCGATTGAGCGGATTTATAACCGCACCATCGTGGACGAACTGGAGCGCAAGGGCGTGACTCTGCCGTTTGACTTTCGCGATGAACTGGATGTGGAGTGGGCGGGGCATCCGAACTGGTATTTCCGGATGAGCAAGTATTCGATTCCATATTTAAAGCATCCGTCGGTGCCGCGGACGTGGTTTCTGCATCAACTGCCGGAAGTACCGGCGGATCTGGAGAATTTCGTGCTCAAGCCGCTGTACTCGTTTGCCGGACTGGGCGTGGTGATTGCCCCATCGCGCGCGGACGCTGACGCGATTCCTGCGGCGAAGCGCAGCGCATACATTCTGCAGGAGCGATTGAATTTCACGCCGGTGGTGGAGACTCCTTACGGCGCGACCAAGGTCGAACTGCGTTTCATGTATGTGTGGCTCGATAAGTTGATGCCGGCGCTGACGATCGTGCGCATGGGCCGCGGTCTGATGATGGGCGTGGATCAGAACAAGAATATGGCTTGGGTAGGATCGTCGGCGGCGCTGGTGAGTGATTAGCAATTCGACAACGTGATCGTTAAGACGGTGCAGGAAGGGGCGTCTCGCCCGTTCAGCCGGGCGGGGACGCCCGGCTCTCCACCGACGCTCTCCCCAATCTCGGTTGACCCGACTGGGATGACAGCCTACCATTACGCCTTCACGGGCACGGGCCAGCTTTCAGCCCTACCCGTAGAATCAAAGGCCACGGCGGACAGGAGTGTCCGCCCCACACACGACCATGGAGATAGTCGGGCAAACGGTGTCCCATTACCGCGTGCTGTCGAAGCTGGGCGGCGGCGGAATGGGGATTGTTTACGAGGCGCAGGACCTCCGCCTGGGCCGGCATGTCGCGCTGAAATTCATCCCCGAGCACCTGGCCACCGATCCGCACTCGCTGGAACGATTTATGCGAGAGGCGCGCGCCGCATCGCAGCTCAACCATTCCAACATCTGCACCATCCACGACATTGAGGACAACAACGGGCACCCCTTCATCGTCATGGAAAAGCTCGAAGGCCAGAGCCTGAAGCAGCGAATCCACGGTCAGGCTCTGGATCTTGAAGACCTGCTGGACATCGCCGTGCAAGTGGCGGACGCGCTGGCGGCCTCCCATGCCAAGGGCATTGTGCACCGCGACATCAAACCGGCAAATATCTTTCTGACTCCGAATGGGCAGGTGAAGATTCTTGACTTTGGGCTGGCGAAGCTGGCCAAGTCCAACGACCAAGGTGTAGGCACGACCACGGACACGTCGCTCGAGGAATCGCTGACCCAGGTGGGAGTGATTCCTGGGACGGCGGTCTATATGTCGCCGGAGCAGGCGCGCTCGGAAGACCTGGACGTGCGCAGCGACATATTTTCATTTGGCGTGGTGCTCTTCGAGATGGCCACCGGCAAGAAGCCGTTCACCGGAACGAACGTGGTGATGACGCTGCATGCGGTGATCAATTCGAAGCCGGCATCGCCGCGGTCGATCAATCCCGCGGTGCCAGCGGAACTCGAAGCCATCATCGGAAAAGCGATGGAAAAGGACCGCAACCAGCGCTACAAGAACGCGGCGGAGATGAAGGCCGACCTGGTGAAGTTGAAGAAAGAGACGGATCCGACGTTGCGGAGCGGGCTTCGTCGGGTGAGTGGACTGCAGGTGGCCACGAACACGTTCCAGAAGTCGAGTGCGATGCGGACCTGGGTCATCGCTGGAATGGCGGCGATGCTGATCGCGGTGGTGGCAGCGGCGGGAACATCGTGGCTTAAACATAGAGTAGCGACGGTGGAGGCGGGAATCCGAACGATCGCGGTGTTGCCCTTGCAGAATATTAATAACGATGCGGAGAGCGAGTTTCTGCGGTTTGCGCTGGCGGATGAGATTGCGAACGCGCTGACTTATGCGCATTCGCTGGAAATCCGGCCCTCGATGTCAACGCAGAAATACGCTGCAGAAGCGGACCCGACAAAGGCCGGCCGCGAGTTGGGTGTGGGCACGGTGGTGTCGGGACACTTTCTGCGTCAAGACAAGATGGTGATGGTGACGCTGGAAGCGGTGGGGGTGAAAGAGAACAGGGTCATCTGGACCGGCACGCTGAGCGCACCGGTCGATAACTTGATCGCTCTGCGTAACCAGATGGCGAAAGAAGTGCGGAAGGAACTGTTGCCGGCTTTGGGGATCGCCCGCGAGGCGGTGGAAGCGGGCAGTACTCCGGCGAATCGCGAAGCGTATGACGCGTATCTGCGAACGCTGGCCATTCCGCGCGAGGTCAAATCGAACAAGGATGCGATCGAGATACTGGAGCACGTGGTGAGCCTTGATCCGAATTACGCGCCGGCGTGGGAGGTGCTGGGACGGCGGTATTACTTCGATGCGATTTACTCGGACGGAGGCGATGCGGCATATCAGCGCTCCAATGAGGCGTATCATCGGGCCCTCTTGCTGGAACCGGGACGGGTCAGCGCAGCGGGACTACTGGCGGCGCAGGAAGCCGAGGGCGGAAACCTCGACCGGGCTTATCTTGACGCCCGGGCATTGGTGCAGAGGCGTCCGGATGCCGCGTATGCGCATTTTTCGCTGGCGTATGTACTGCGCTACGCGGGGCGGCTGGATGAGGCGCAGAGCGAGTGCGACAAAGCTTTGGCGATCGATACGAATTA
>JBEKFN010000138.1:0-10032 GCA_050013295.1 Terriglobales bacterium | reverse complement strand
ATTTCGTCGAGCATTATCAGAACGGCTTCGTTGGCGCCGCCGTGCAGAGGTCCGGCCAAGGCAGCCGCCGCGGCTGCGGTTGACAGGTACGGATCGGTCTGGGCGCTGCCCACCGCCCGCATGGCGTTGGTGCTGCAGTTCTGCTCGTGGTCGGCATGCAGAATGAAAAGAATGTCCAAGGCGCGGGCCAACACGGGGTTGGCCACGTACTTCGGCTCCACCATCTTCCACAACATGTTCATGAAATTTTCGGGATAGCTGAGATCGTTGTCCGGATAGACATACGGATAGCCGAGACTGTGCCGATACGACATGGCCGCGATCGACGGCATTTTGCCAATCAGCCGTTTGATCTGGTGCAGCCGGTTGGCGGGATCCTGAATCTGTTTAGCCTCGGGATAGCTGGCGGACAAGGCTGCCACCGTGCTCACCAGCATGGCCATGGGATGGGCATCGTGGCGGAAGCCCTCCATGAACCGTTTCGTGTTTTCATGCAGCATGGTGTGGTGGGTGATCTCGTTGACCCAGGTTTTCAGATCCGCTGGGCTGGGCAGGTCGCCGAACAGCAGCAGGTAGGCGACCTCAAGGTAGGTGCAGTGTTCCGCTAGCACCTCAATGGGGTAGCCCCGATAGCGAAGGATGCCCTTGTCGCCGTCAATAAAGGTGATGGCACTGCGGCAGGACGCAGTATTCATGAACGCGGGGTCGTAGGTCATGAGCCCAAAGTCCTCAGGCCCGGTCTTGATCTTCCGCAAGTCCATGGCCTTGATCGTGCCGTTTTCAATCGGTAGTTCATAGTTTTTGGCGTTGCGATTATCGGTGATGGTGAGAGTGTTTGATGCCATTTGTGAATCCTCCTTGATGCGGTGCCCTTGGGGTCAATCGCGGGAGGCTGAGCAGGGCGTAAAACCCAAGCCCTCCCGATTACCAGGAACTGCAGATGTCTCAAGCGTGCCGTCGGCATTTTCCGCTGTTCTGGGAAGTGTCGCTGTGACCATTCTCACCCCAATCGGTGATTAAAGTCACGCCCTCTGCCCGTACCGACCGGTGGGACTGTCGGCGCGGGCCTACACACCGAGGCCGGAGCCGAGCAGGCTGTAGAGCAAAATGGCGAGCACGATCAGGGTAAAAGCGACGTACATGCGATCGCGTTCGATGGCAAATCCCACGACGGAGAAGGCTACGCGGGCGATGGGCGTCGCGATGAGGAGGAGCAATCCGAGTTGGATTAAGCCTCGGCCTCGGCCGTTGAGGACGCTGTGGATGACTCCGGGGATGGTGCGGAATTCCGAGGGCTCGCCGCGAAAGATGCGGTAATCGGCGGGTTCGTGCGCATGACGAGAGAGGTAGACACACGCTCCGGAGAGAACGACAGCCGCTGAGAGCAGGACTCCGGCGCGGAGCAGATTGCCGAGGATGACTTCGATGCGGCGATCGTCCCACGATTGCGACTGCGGTTCCTGTGGGTGCGGCTGTGGAGCGGGCGCGCCGGCGGAGGGCATCAGATTTTCCCCCAGAATCCCTTGTAGAGCATTTGCAGCCCTAGAACCAGAATCACCACGCTGAAAACGAGGCGGAGCGATTTGGTTTCAGCTTTGACCAGGATGCGGGTACCGAATAAGGAGCCGGCCAGGACCCCTAACATGACCGGCATGGCGAGGCCGGGATCGACGTATCCGCGGCCGAGGTAAACGCCGGCGCTGGCAGCGGCAGTGACACCGATCATGAAGTTGCTGGTGGTCGTCGAAACTTTGAAGGGGATCCGCATGGCCTGATCCATAGCAAGTACTTTGACGGCTCCGGAGCCGATGCCGAGCAAACCGGAAAGCGCGCCCGCGCCGAACATAAGGCTGAAGCCGGTGGGAACATGCTGGACGTTGTAACTGCGCTGGCCTGCGAGATCGGGGAAACTGCCGTTCATCCGCAGACGGGTGGCGAGCGCATCTGGGGGCAGATTGCGCTGGTCCAACGGGCGCGGCTTGCGGGAAAGATATGCCGAGTAGAGCAGGACGGCGCCGAAGATGATCGCCAAGGCGCTGGTCGGAATGCGGGTGGCCAGGAAGGCTCCGAGCAACGCGCCGAAGGTGGTCGCGATTTCCAAAAACATGCCGATGCGAATGTTGGAGAATCCTTCCTTAACATACGCCGCGGCGGCGCCGGAGGAGGTCGCGATCACGGAGACCAGCGAGGCGCCGATGGCGTAGCGGATATCCACGTGGAACAGGAGGGTGAGCAGGGGCACGAGCACGACGCCGCCACCGAGGCCGGTGAGCGATCCAAGAAGTCCCGCGACGAAGGAGACGATCGCGACGACGGCGGTGAATTCCAGGATGGTCATTGAATTTCTCTTCGCAGCCCTGTAGAGACGCGGCTTGCCGCGTCTTCCTCCGGCGCGGCTCGAGCACGCAAGCGGGAGACGGGGCAAGCCCCGTCTCTACATTTAGCCCGCCGTGTAATCAAGATCCGAATCTAAGATCCGAATCTAAGATTCGTATCTAAGGTTCGTATCAGGGCATGCCTTTAGGCAGGCCGCAAGTGCATTGGCATGAACGCGCCTTCAGGCGCTCGATTCCGAAATCGCTGGATTTCGAAATTAGAGTTTCATTACAGGTTCATAGGGTAACATTTCTTTTTTGAATAGGATTGGAGTGCCATCGCTGGCGACGGGCGGAATTTATATGCAGGGTTGCAGTTTGCGGAATCGATGTTTCGCGGGAAGTGGGGCGCGAAGTTTGTCGGCGTCGCGCCCGGCCCGGGAGTAAAACGGCTGGCTTTTCACTCTAAGATTGCGGCAAAAGACTGCAGCTCAAGATCGCGCGAAGAAGAGTCTCCGCCGCCACCCGCTACTGGTTCACCCAAACGATGCGGGCTTTTTTCACCTGGGCGTGCTGCTTCCTGAATTCGCGGGCAAAGACGCCGAGAGAGACAGCCTCTGCGTGCGGGAAATCCGAAGCCGGACGCTCTCCCTGGGCGGACGTGTAACTCGCGGTGCCGAGGACGCTCTGTTCCGGAGACATGGGCGCATAAGCTGCGTGTCCCGGATGACTCTGAAACTGGTAGACCATTGGTTGAGTGTTGAGACTGCCCCCGTTAATGTTGTTCTGCGCAAATGCTGCGGCGGCGGAAAGCAGGCAGAGTACGAACAAGATTTTTTTCATCGCAGGGTCTCCCGATTGCGGAGAAAGCGAGGGATCATCCGCGGTCGAAGCTGCGGATGTGGACTCCTCCAGGCACAATAAGAGCAAGCCCGGTACCAAACTTTGAGGGTGTGAAATGGCGGCTTACGGCGCTTGGCGGGGGGTAGTGGCAATTGTTTGCACAATTGTGGAGAGCACATGGAATCGACGCAGGGCAAGTCTCTAACTGCCGGGTTTGGTTGGCCTTGGCGTTCTTTCGGGGATTCTTCATCGAAGTTGCGATAAGGTGATAGACATGAAAATGCGAACCGGGGTGCGACTCTCTTTATTCTCGCTGGCAACGATCTCGCTGGCAACCCTCGCAGCGGTGTCGGCCGGTGCCGACTACAAGCTCGTTAAGACGTGGAAACTCGGCGGCGATGGCGGATGGGATTACCTCACCGCGGACAGCGATGGGCACCGCTTATTCATTGCGCGGGCGACGCGGGTGATGGTAATTGACACCGAGTCGGGTAAGCAGGTGGGCGAGATTCCGGAGACGGCGGGCGTCCACGGGGTGGCGCTGGATTCGGAAATCGGGCGCGGATTTACGAGCAATGGCCGCGAAGATACGGTGAGCGTTTTCGATCTGAAGTCGCTCGCGGTAGAGAAGAAAATCAAGGTCGGCAGCGGGCCCGACGCGATTCTCTACGACTCGTTTTCAAAGCGCGTGTTTACCTTTAACGGAAAAGGTCATGACACGACAGCCGTGGATGCGTCGCAGGGCGAGGTGGTGGGCAAGATCGAGCTGGGTGGGAAGCCGGAATTTGCCGCGACCGACGAAAAGGGCACGGTGTTCGTGAATATTGAAGACACGTCGGAACTGGTGGCGTTCGATCCCCAGAAGCTGACGGTGAAGTCGCGGTGGAAGCTGACGGACTGCGCAGAGCCGACGGGCCTCGCGATCGACCGGAAAAATCGCCGTCTGTTTGCCGGCTGCGGCGGAAATAAGAAGATGGCGGTGGTGGATGCGGACACCGGGAAAGTGGTGGCGAATCCCGCTATCGGAGAGGGATGCGATGCGACCGCGTTCGATGCCGATCGGGGCCTAGCGTTTGCCTCGGCGGGAGACGGCACGATCACGGTGATTCGGGAAGATAGTGGCGACAAGTTCAGCGTGGCGCAGACGGTCGTGACCCAGAAGGCAGCGCGCACCATGGCGCTCGATGCCAAGACGCATAAGCTGTTCACCGTAACAGCGAACGTGACGGGCACTCGGCAGGACAGAAAAATCGAGCCGGATTCGTTCGTGGTGCTGGTGGTGGAGGCAGCCCACTAGTCTGCTGAGTCGGAAACTTCATTTAATTAAATGAACGGCTTTGAAAGGGCGCGGGTTCAGCCGCGCCGTGAAGCATCCTTCAAGACATGGCTTCAGCCCCTGAGGTACGCGACTCATGAGACCAGCTAAACGACAGCGATCTGCTTGCGCAAATCGGCAGCGAAAAGGTTCTTAGGGATCATGGCATGGACTCCGCGCACGATGTCCACCACCTGCGTCACCCGGAAACTGACGGCGATGCTGCACAAAGCGTAAGCGTCGAGCTTGGTGAGATCGGCTCGCATGGCCAGGAAATTGATGGCATTTCGCGCCGCCAGGGTCATGGCCACGTTGAGATCCTTATCCAGGCCCAGAGTTATCCAGTGGGTCTCCGTCTCCGCCACCGGCCAGGCAAAATTCTTTTGCTTGTGCAGGACCACTTGGATGCGCAATTCCTGCATGCGCGTTTCCAGCGCGGAAAGGTTGATTTCGCCATCGCCCTGCACCGCATGGGAATCGCCGGTATAGATCAGCGCCCCCGGCTTCCACACTGGGATGAACATGGTCGAGCCTTCGGCCATTTCGCTGAGGTCGACATTGCCGGCATGAGGCCCTGGAGGAACGGAACTGGTCACTCCCGGACTCAGCGGAGGATAGAAACCGTCTGGAGGAGCCACGCCCAGCGTCCCCTGAAACGGCTTGAGGGGCACATGAATGTCCCGGTTAAACTCCGCCGTCATGTTGGGCAGATCGAGCTTCAGATATTTCACCTGACCATCGGGGAAATCCTGGGCCAGCAATCCGGTTCCGATCGACCCCGGATTATTGAATACCGCTCCCCAATCGAACGGACGAATGCGCTTGTAGCGGACCTCCAGCACGTCACCGGGTTCGGCGCCGTTGACGTAGACGGGGCCGATGATCGAGTGCGGCCCGTGTCCCGGATTGCTCACGCGAAGCTTAGCCAGGGTCTCGACCGGAACTCCCGGCTGCATCTGGTTCAAAAAGTGTGACCAGGTGTTGGGATAGCTGATGGTGTCGCCGGAATCGACTTTCAGGATGGGCTCGAGTGTGGTGTCGTAGACGCCCAGACGCACGGTCTTATCACTGCTCTCGACCACGTGGACGCGGCCTTGATCGTCGTTCTTCGGCGCCGCCGGCCCGGCCGCAGCCCCGCCGCCCAGCGCATCCGCGGCATGAGCAAGTTTGCCGAACCAGGGTCCGATGCCCGCCAGCGCGCCCATGAAACTGCTGGCGCGCAGCAGCCGGCGACGAGCAAGGCCGCGAGCGGTCAGATAACCGTCGAGCTGTTCCTGGTTCATCTCGTCCATGTGCAGAAGCCGGTCTGCGGCTCGCTGGGTGAAGGCGGCGTCCTTGAGGTCTTCGCGGAGCACTCCCGTGCCCTTCTCTTCGCCGCATCCGAAGAGGCTTCCGCAATCGTGATGATGGGGTTGAGGCGAGCTCTCCTGGTCCGGCTGGCGATCGAGATCGTCGGGCATCGTTTCCTCCTCTATCGGTCTACATATTGGTCCACGTGTTGGTCCACACGAGAAGTTCGTTTGCGACCGCACAACGCGTCACAAGGGCACGCGTGCGCATTATACCTCACGATATTCGTCGGCGAGGCGTGCGCTTTTCACCTGGATGCGTCCCCGCTTGACCGGCCCACGGGACATCCCTTTAGTAACCTCCCTCTTCACCCCCTGTAACAGTTCGCCGCTTACAATATTTGTAGACAAGTGAATTGTGGGGTGTTAGCAGTGGACAGCGTAATAAGAACTCGCGAACGGCAGAAGCTGATGATGGAATTGCTGGAGAGAAAAATACGGCTGCGCGCGCACCAGCTTTACGATGAGCGCGGACAGGTCGAAGGAGGAGAGCTGGAAGACTGGGTGAGAGCCGAGTCGGAAGTTCTGCAATCGAGTATTCTCGCGCCGCTGTGGAACGCGCGCTAGCTGGTGGAGAGCCGGGCACCCCGCCCCCGGCTGGACCCTTCGGCCTCGCTCAGGGCAGGCTCGCGAGACGCCCGTCCCTCCACTTTATGACTCATCACGCGGTCACGCTACTACCGGAAATCCGCAGTAGCAGTAACGCCGATGACAGGCTAAGCACCGGACCGGCGATGCTGAAGAGCGCTCGGCCCCAAGCCGACCCGGCTGCCGGCGCTCCGCCAAAATACGCGTCCAGCACAAATGCCATGGCGCAGGTCGCGCCGACTGGAATGAGCCACGATTTTGGAAAGCGTTTCAGGTTCGGAATTGCGGTGGGCAACAACCACAGAAAGATGTACCACAGATTTCGATCATGCAGCGAAACCGCGAAGTGGTAGCCGCCGCCGCGATGAAGAGCGAAACCAAACTGCAGCGGACTCATATACCTTCCGGTGATCGACCATTGCAGGCCGATCATCGCGCCAAAACTTAGCACCCAACTGGTCAGGATCCAGGCTGCGTCCGGGAAATGTTTCCGATCGTCATTTCGGTGGCCCCAGGTTGAAACCCACCACGCGGACATGAATACGATGCTGAAGGGGATGAACGATTCTTTCGTCAGTGCTCCCAGCACGGCGATCACGGGCAAGGCCCACAGTTCCAACTCCGACAAACTCCAGAGTAGTGCCAGCAGGAAGAAGCCTTCGCCCGCGTCCACCAACCCAACCAGGCGAAGATTCGGAACGGCAAAATTGACCAGATAAAGCAAAGCGCCAACCACCCCAGCGGCGGAACTGCCCAGCTGCCGGTTCCCAAGAATGACAATGAGCACGGCGGTTCCAGCAACGAAGAGAGAGTCGGCAACCAGGAGTCCGAACATCACCGGGTCCCACGTTCCGACGCGTCCGCGCGCGAGCCAGTAGAAAGGTCTGGCGAGCCACGGAACCAGCACGCGGAAGCGGCGGTAGCGTATGTCTCCGGCGTCAACGATAGCCGTTCCAGTCACGAGCGAGGCATAGGTTTTGACGTCGGAGAGCCCCGGTGTCTGACGCGGGTCGAATCGGTTGAGGACCGGGTAGCCCAGGCCGCACGCGATCAGAAAAAAAATGCAAAAGAGCAACGCCACTCTGGCGGTCGCGACTTTCGCCCGGTTGTCATGCAGGCTCATCATTTGTCGGCCGTCCGTCCCTCTGCTTGCCAAAACAAATTTGTCTCATCTCCCAGTGGCGAGCCTGGTGGCTAGGCGCTGCGGCAAGTTGGCGGCAATGATTTTTTCCTGGGCTATTCGGAGGTTGTAGGGCACGCGATGGAATGTCACGATCCAGGAGTCGGAGTCGAACACGGCGAACGCGGCGCGCCAGTCGCCATCGCGGGGCTGGCCCACGGAGCCGGGATTAACCAGATAGCGCCGATTTTTGCGGAGCGGCCAGTCGGAGGACTCGGGCTGGCCCACGGTGCGATAGCCCGGGCGGTAGGCTTCGCTGACCGCGCCCGAGAGCACGAAGCCGCCCTGCAGATGAGTGTGTCCGAAAAACGTAATGGGGGCGGGACTGGTGATGAGTGGTTCGATGGCGTCGCTGGCGCTAACCGTGTATTCATCTTCGTCGAGCGAGGAGCCGTGGACGAACTGGATGCCGGGGAGTTTGTCGATATGAACGGGACCCTGCGGCAGCGAGCGCAGCCATGCCAGATTTTCGGGGGTGAGCTGGTCGCGCGTCCAGAGAGTAGCCAGTCCGGCGATGGGGTTGAAGTCGTCGAGCTTCATAAGGCCGCACACGGCTCGGTCGTGATTGCCGCGGACGAAGACGTGTCCCAGAGATTGTGCTTTGGCAATGACTTCGTTGGGATTGCCGCCGTAGCCGACCGTGTCCCCGAGATTGACGACAAGGTCATAGGCGGGAGCGGCAGCCAGACAGGCGTCCAGCGCTTCGAGGTTACTGTGAATATCGCTGAGAAGAAGGATGCGCACGGCAAAGGGAGGATTATAGCTTCTCTGGAGAGAATACGACGAGGCGGGGAAGGCGACGGCGGAACGCGACGAAGACTCCGCAGTTTCCCCGATTCGTATTGGCGCATCGCTTCACAGCTTGCGGAAAAAACCGGCGCTGCCCTTGCCTTTGGGTGGCGCAGCGGTTTACCGCTGCGGTAACTGCCTTGTTTTGAATTCGGCTTTAGCCGCTGAGGGCGCGGCTCTCGATCAGGAATTACTTTTTCCGCAAGTTGTTCAGCGATGCCGTAAGCTCTTCGAAATCAGCCGAGGTTGCGGCTCAGGCGATCCGAGCCGCGCGCATCTCAATCAGTTTGCAGGCCAAGGCCGTCGTGAGTTCCCGCAGCCAGATGAGCATCAGTGGATAAGCGCGACGTCCGGAGTCACGGACGTGCCATCCAGGTAAAAGCTGACCGCGCCCTCCTCGTCGGTGCGGTAAGTTTTCACCCCGGCGTGCTGTAGCCGCTCCAGCACTTCGCGCCGGGGATGTCCGTAAACATTCCGCGCGCCGACAGAAATGACGGCATAGCGCGGATGAACCGTCGAGAGCAGATCGGCAGAAGTTCCGCTCGCGCTTCCATGATGCGCCACCTTCAGCAGCATCGCCTCCGGATGCTCTTCCACCACGCGCCGTTCCGCCGGACGTTCCGCGTCTCCCTCAAGCAAAGCAGTCGTCCCGCCATAAGTGGCCGTAAACACCAGGCAATCGTCGTTCGGCCGCATCAACCCGGTGATCTGGTCCCGTCCCGGAGCAAGCATGTGGAAATGCGCTCCCCCATAATCGAATTCATCGCCTTCTTTCTTGACCGAGACTTTCATCCCCGCTCTCTCCGCCTGCGCGACGATCGGCGCCAATTGGCCCACCGGCTTGTCGATACTCAGCCAGAGTTCTCGCGGATGAAAGTTTGCAATCACGGCGGGCATTCCGCCAAGGTGGTCAGCGTGAGGATGCGTAATCACGACTACGTCAAGACGATCGATGCCTCGATTCCAAAGATAAGAAGAGACCACCTGTTCGCCAAGATCAAAGTCCGAATGCATCCACAGCGGAAGGCCTCCGGCATCAATGAGCACGGCGCGGCCCTCGGGCGTGACCAGCAGAATGGAATCGCCTTGTCCGACGTCGATGGTAGTCATCTCCATCGCGCCGGCGCGAAGATGAGGGCGAGAGGGGACAAAGGCAATCCAGCCCGCAACGCCGAAGAGCAACCCCACGGAAGCGAAAGCGGCCAGGCGCGTGCGACGGAGCCGTGCCGCCAGCATGGCAAGCGCCAGCGCGGCGATCGAGACCAGGATCATCGCGACCGTAGGCATAGCCACCCGCAGGTCGGCGATTGATGTTCCGCCGATCTTCATTCCGACGCCCTGCGCGCCGCCCAGCCAGTGCACCGTCCCAGCGATTCCCTCCAGCGCGAGCCCGGAAATGCAAACCGCGGGCCTGGCCAGCGCGGTCGGGATGTATCCCAAGCCAACGGCGGCGGCGGCAGCGGGCATCAGCACCTGGGTGAGCGGAATCACCGCCAGATTGGCCGGCATTCCCATCGTGGTCGCGCGATGAAAGTGGTACGCCATGAGCAGCGCCAGTCCCGCCTGCATCAGCGCCGAGATGAAAATCAATTCGCCCACACCGATTGCCACCCGCATGAAGATCGCGGGCAGTGCAAGCCCGAGGCGCTTGCC
>JBEKFN010000137.1:0-10056 GCA_050013295.1 Terriglobales bacterium | reverse complement strand
TTAACCGACGCTGGTTTGGCCGGAAAAGGTTTAGAAGCATGCTTAGCTGGAGCTGCTTTAGCCGTAGCTTGTTTAGCCGAAGAATGGTGAACAGCGACTTTTGCCCGGGCTTTTGCCTTGGGCTTCGCTTCCTTCTTCGCCGGAGTCGCCGGCACGGGCTGCGTCACATATTTCTCGTAATTCACGATCGCCGCAGTTTTCACTCCCGCTGCCATCGCCATTTTTGCCGCTGCTGGCGTTAACGCCGGCTGCCGAGCCATCCCCTCGAGGTCGGGATTCACGATGATCTGGCCGTCGTAGCGCAAGTCCACCGATTCGAGCTTGTCGAACTGCTGCCGCCACTGCTGCACATGCGTTACATAGGTTTTGTAGCGCTGGAGGTAACTCCCCGAGCCGAGATGCACGAGCACCTCGCCGTTCGAATCGGCGGCCAGCACCTTCACGTCCTCGGAATCGCTGAGATCCACTTCGCTCAGTTCCTGGGAATAATGGGCGCCGCCGGAATCGAGTTCGCGAACCAGTTCGTTGTAATTCTTCATCCGCGCGGCGCGGGTGGAGAGCGGCTCGCCGGCATTCATGCCCGCAATTACGGCAAACGAATACTTGTGCTTGCCGCTTGGAGCAAGTTCCATCAGCGTGCCCCCGGCGTCGATCAGCGAGATGTGCGCGCCGACGCGGGCAAAGGCAACCGGAGTGCGTTCATGAATCTCGATGCGCAGGCGATTCGGCACAAAGCGCATCACGCTCGCCGATTCCACCCACGGAATCTGCTCCAGTTGCTGCTTGCGCTGCGCGAGCGGAACGAAAAAAATGTTGCGGCCAATATCTCCGCCCATCACCTCCATGATTTGCGCGTGCGCGACGTGCTCGGCGCCGGTGACTTCAATCTGGTCGCTCGAATCGATGCGAAAACGCCAGGAGTGCTTCCCGTAGCGGTAGAGGCCCAACCCGGCAGCTCCCAGACTCGCAAGAACGACGAGTGCCGCCGCGACCCACATCAGCCGATTGGCAGTCTTTTGGGGGAGTGATCCGCGCCGGACAGAGACGCGCTTTTGCCCGCGCAGAAATGGGGATTCCTGCTCCGCTTCCAAATCGACCAGCCGTGCGTCGTCGAAGGGCTCGCGCTCGGGAGCCTGGTACTGAGAAACTTCGCTGGGAAGCGGATACAAATCTTCCTGTACCGCGGTAGAACTTGATTTCCGCGCCACTCGTCGAGTCAGTTGTCGACAGAAAACCGCTGAGCAAAATTACTATAACTGGTTTCCGCGAATTGAGACAGTGCCAAGTTGGTTCAGATGCAATTGTGGGGACGGGGCTCTGCCCCGTCCAAGCCGAGCGCAGCTCGACAGCTTCCTGTGGTGGGAATTCTTCCGTAGAGACGGGGCTTGCCCCTTCTCCCTCTGCGGCCGCGTCTCTACCCCGGCAACTCTGTTTTCGCTACAGCCGCCAGCCTCTCCAAAATCATCGCCCCCAGCTGCGAGACGCTGCCAGCTCCCAGGGTCAGCACCATGTCGCCCGGTTGGGCAAGCGCGGCAACCGTGGCGGCGGCGTCGGAAAAAGAGGAAGCGTACTCAACCCTCCGCTTCCCTGCCCCGGCAATGCGGCGGGCAAGGACTTCCGCCGTGATGCCTTCGATGGGCTTCTCGCTGGCAGGATAAATGTCGAGTAAACATATCGTGTCGGCGTCAGCGAACGCAGTCGAAAACTCCTCCATCTGATCGCGAGTGCGGGTAAACCGGTGCGGCTGGAAGATCACATGCACGCGGCGAAATCCGCACTGGCGGGCGGCCGCCAGCGTCGCTCGGATTTCCGTCGGATGGTGGCCGTAATCGTCAATCACGCTGACGCCCGCCGCTGCCCCTTTGAAATGGAAGCGGCGGTCCACGCCGCGAAAACCGTCAAGCGCGGATCGGATCGTCTCCGCGGGAATGTCGAGCGCCGTGCCCACCGCAATGGCCGCCGTCGCGTTCAGCACGTTGTGCGTGCCCGGCACGTGCAGCGTGAACTCGCCAAGATCTTTCTCTTTGTAAGTCACCCGGAAGCGGATGAGTGGGCTGTGCTCTCCGGCAGCAACCGACGACAGCGTGCGGATCAGGAAATCGGACCCCTGACTGGTTCCGTATGTCGTCACCCGCCGATGCACGTGCGGCAACAAGCGCCGCAGCACCGCATCATCATTGCAGCCGACGACCAGACCATAAAACGGAACGCGCTCCATGAATTCGAGGAACGTACGGCGAACGTCGCGCATGTCGCGGTAGCAGTCCATATGCTCGCGGTCAATGTTCGTGACCACCGAGAGAATCGGCGACAGCTTCAGGAACGACCGGTCGCTTTCGTCCGCCTCGGCAACCAGGTATTGCGATTTGCCGAGCCGCGCGTTCGAGCCCATCGCGTCCACCCGCCCTCCAACCACGACCGTGGGATCGAGGCCACCGGCGGCCAGCACGGCTGCAACCATTGAAGTCGTAGTGGTCTTCCCATGCATGCCGGCAATCGCGATGCCGTACTTCAACCGCATCAGCTCGGCGAGCATCTCTGCCCGCTGAATCACCGGAACATGCAACCGCCGAGCTTCGGCAACTTCTGGATTTTCGACCGAAATTGCGGAACTCGTAACCACAACGTCCGAGCCGGCAATGTTGGCGGCGGCGTGTCCCTCAAAAATGGCCGCGCCCAAAGCGCCAAGTCGCTGTGTGACCGCCGAAGTTTTCAGGTCGGAGCCGGAAATCTGGTAACCAAGATTCAGCAGCACCTCGGCAATCCCGCTCATGCCGATCCCACCAATCCCCACGAAATGAATGCGCTGAATCTTGGCGAACATGAGAACTTAGCCTCGAACGAACGCTGATGAATGAGCGCTGATGATAGACCATTTCACCGCCGAGACGCAGAGAACGCCGAGCGAACTCGGCCTTCCCCTGTGCTTCTCTGTGACCTCTGCGGTTAAGCCTTTCTCAGCGAACTCAGCGTTCAATGTTCTGCCGCAGCCAGCCGCACCACCATCTCGGCAATCTCCTCGACTGCCTTAGGATGCGCCAAAGACTTTGCCGCCGCGGACATGCCCTGCAGCCGTCTCGCATCACCGATCAGGGCAGCAATCGTATCGACCAGGTAAGCCGCGCCCAAATTGCTTTCTTCGACCACAACCGCCGCGCCCGCGCGTTCCAGCGCCCGCGCGTTCACATTTTGATGATCATCGGCGGCGGCCGGAAACGGCACAAAAATCGCCGGCTTGCCTGCCGCTGTAATCTCGCCAACCGTGCTGGCGCCGGAACGGCAGACGAGCAAATCGGCGCGCGCGAAAGTTCCCGGCATATCGTCGATGAATTTGTGAACTTCGCCCGAGATTCCCGACTGCTGATAAGCGGCCAGCACACGGTCATAGTCGCGCTGCCCAGTCTGGTGAATGATGTGGATCCCGGGAATCCTCACGCGCAAACCGGCCAGCGACTCGATCATCGCCTGATTGATGGCCCGTGCGCCCTGACTGCCTCCAAAAACCAGCAGTGTGGGCGCGCCCGCGACTTCTGTAGAAATAGATTTCGGTGGAATCGCAAAGAACGCTTCGCGCACCGGAACGCCCGTCACCCGGCAGTTGGGAAAATACCGGCAAGTTTCTTCAAAGTGCACCGCCGCCGCGGAAACCCAGCGCGCGATCATTCGATTGGCAAATCCCGGCACGACGTTGGGCTCGAAAGCCAGCGTCGGAAGCCGCCGGCGAATCGCGGCCACCATCGCCGGTCCGGAGGCGTAACCTCCGACTCCAATCACCACCTCGGGATCGAAGTCCGAGAGCATCCGCGAAGAAGCCGCAATCGCACGCGGCAAGTCGAACATAGTCTTCGCCCGCGTCATCAGGCTGACATTTTTCAGCGCGCCGACCTGAATCAGCTCCAGAGCAAACCCCGCCTGCGGCACCAGCCGCGTCTCAATGCCGCGAGCTGTCCCAATAAAAAGAACCTCGGCGCCAAGTTGCTTCTTAAGCTGTTGAGCGATGGCCAGCGCCGGAATAACGTGCCCGCCAGTCCCGCCGCCCGCGATAACAATGCGCATGAATGATGGTTCCTGAGCGCTTCCCAAAAGTGTCGCACGATGCCTGCAAGAAAGGCGACACGACGCGACTTCTCAACTCACCTATTTCTAAAATCGGGGGAAGGCTCCGCTGCCGGATTCGTCATAGCATCCGAAATCAGGCGCTTTGCCTTTATCGCTTCAGGAACAAAGCACCCGACAGCAAGCGCGATACCAAAGACGAACATTCCGAGGGGAATCAGGGAAGACGAACCTCGCAATGAGACCGCACCGAACGCCACCATGCTGAGCCAAAAGATCATAAAGAGAGCCACGAGCGGGTGGATAAACATCGTCACGGAAACTCGCGCACCGACACCATTCGGCATTATGTGGCCCCAGATCATGGGCAAGAACGAATTACGATAAAGAATGTCTCTTCGAAGCTTAAACGACTCATCGGAAACGGACCCGATGAACGGCGCAGTTACTTGATTGCCGAAAGGCCACATTCTGCGAAGCGATTCCCGGAATGTGGGCCTGTTCCGCACTATTGATCGGAGCCGTTCGACAACAACGTGCGGCGGCGCATTCACTTCGATATGAAAACGATAGAACGGCATGACGTTCCGATGTAACTTTAGCAGACTGTACTCGCGCTACAGGCGGAGACAACATTGTACGTTCCTACATGAGTTTGCTACGTCGCATCCGCAAGTCTTCGTAGAGACTGCTCATACGGTGCCCGCGCAATGCCGCGTTCGGTGATGATGGCGGCGACGTATTTTGCGGGAGTCACGTCGAACGCAGGATTCTCGATCTCGACTCCATCAGGCACCATCTGCTTGCCGCCAATGTGCGTGACTTCTCTCGCGTTGCGCTGCTCGATCGGAATCTTGCTGCCGTCGGGCGTGTCGAGATCGACGGTTGAAATCGGGGCCGCAACGTAGAACGGGATGCCGTGCTCTTTGGCGAGGACGGCCACGGTGTAGGTGCCGATTTTATTGGCCACGTCTCCGTTGGCGGCAATGCGGTCGGCGCCGACGACGATGGCTCCGATTTTGCCTTGCTGCATCATAGCTCCCGCCATGTTGTCGGAGATGACGGTGGTGGGGATACCGTCTTTCATCAACTCCCACGCGGTGAGGCGTGAGCCCTGCAGAAAGGGACGCGTCTCGTCGGCGTAGACGTGAATTTTCTTGCCTTGCTCGACCGCCGCGCGGATGACGCCGAGCGCAGTGCCGTAGCCGGCGGTGGCGAGCGCTCCGGCATTGCAGTGGGTGAGTACGCCGCCGCTCGACGGCATAAGGGCGGCGCCGTGGCGTCCCATGGCCTGGTTGGCGGCGATATCTTCGGCGTGCATGTGCTGGGCTTCTTCGATCAGCGCTTGCTGGAGCTGCGCTATCGGGCGTGAGCGGAGCGATTCAAATTTCTCCGTCATGCGCCGGATCGCCCAAAACAGGTTGACGGCGGTGGGGCGCGTCTGCCGGATAATTTCGCAGATCCGGTCGAAATCTTTTTTGAGATCGGTGGCGTTCTCCGCTGTGGAATTTTTTACGCCCAGCGCAATGCCCATGGCGGCAGCCACGCCAATGGCGGGCGCTCCGCGCACAACCATGTTTCGGATTACGTCAGCAACCTGCTGGTGCGTGGTGCAAGTTACGTACACTTCTTCGGTGGGCAGCTTCGTTTGATCGATGAAGACTACGCCGGATTCGGTCCATTCCAGGGTTTGGATCATGCGTGCAGTCGTTGGTCGTTAGTCGTTCGCTATTCGCTGTTCGCTGTTCGCGACTAAATCCTAAGTGCGTATTGCTAAGTGCTCTTTTCGCACATCGGTTGCCGTAAAGATTGATATGAAGTTTGCCGGCGCGGCGGTTTTTTCTACGTTCGGCCGGCCGTGGGCATCCTCGCGCTCGACCAGGCACATCGCGCCCACGACTTTAAAACCAAATTCGCGGGCGGCTTCGATGGCTTGCACGGTGGAGGATCCAGTGGTGCAAACGTCGTCCACAATCACCACGCGCGCGCCTTTTTCGCGAAAGCCTTCGATGCGCTGGCCAGTGCCGTGTTGCTTCTCCGCCTTACGCACAAGGAAGCCGTGCAGAGTTCCACTAGTGACAGCAACGGCCACGACGATGGGGTCGGCACCCAAGGTCAGTCCGCCGATGGCGTCGGCGTGCCAGCCCTGGCCGCGCATTTCATCAAGGAAGACTCGGCCGACCAGTTGCGCGCCACGGGCATCAAGCGTAGTAGTGCGGCAATCAATGTAATAGTCGCTGGTGCCGCCGGACGACAACTGAAACTCGCCCAAGCGAAATGACTTGACCGCCAGCATTTCTAATAGCTCTTGTCGTGCGCTGGACATGAATTTCTACGATAGCACGGGGAATTCTCTACGTGAGTGTGGGGCCGAGCGCCCGGCCACAGAACTGAAAACGGAAAGCTGAGTACTGAGTTTCACCGCCTACATCGTCTTCAGCTCAGCACTAACCCGCAACGTCGCTTCGGTCGCTTTCTGGACGTCTTCTACCGTCAGGCCGGGAGCAATCTCTTCAAGCAGCAAGCCTTCTGGTGTAACTCGGATGTAAGCCATCTCGGTGACAATTGTGTCCACGACCTTCACGCCGGTCAGAGGCAGGGTGCATTTCTTCAAGATCTTCGGCTGCCCATCTTTGGTCGCATGTTCCATGGCGACGATCACGCGCCGCGCTCCCGCAACCAGGTCCATGGCGCCCCCCATGCCTTTGACCATTTTGCCCGGAATCATCCAGTTCGCAAGGCTGCCAAGTTCGTCGACTTCCATCGCGCCCAGCACGCTGAGGTCAACATGCCCGCCGCGAATCATCGCGAAAGAATCGGCGCCCGAAAAGTAGGCGGTCCCCGCCAGTTCGCTGACCGTTTCTTTTCCCGCGTTGATCAGGTCCGCGTCTTCCGTGCCTTCGAGAGGATACGGCCCGATGCCAAGCATGCCGTTCTCGGATTGAAAAATCACGTCCAGGCCCGGCGGAACAGAGTTGGCAATCAGCGTCGGCAATCCGATGCCGAGGTTGACGTAGAATCCGTCGCGCAATTCGCGGGCAACGCGCTGCACGATGCGTTCGCGTTTGTCGGTGCCTTTTGTGGTCTTCGGTAAAGTTGACATGTTTCCTTCGATTCTGGTCCGGTGATGAGGAGAGACGGCGTTCGCTGTTCGTCGTTCGCTATTCGCCTTCGCCGTCAGCGCGATCTTGGCGAACGACGAACAGCGAATAGCGAACGACGTGCACCAGCTATCCTGCCGTGGCTTTTCTCACCGTCCGTCTTTCTATTCTCTTCTCGTACAGCTCGCCCTGGAAGATTCGTTTTACGTACACGCTCGGCGTATGAATCAGGTCGGGATCGAGTTCGCCGGGTTCGACCAGGTGTTCGACTTCGGCGATGGTGATCTTGGCCGCGGTGGCCATCATGGGATTGAAATTGCGCGCGGTTTTGCGATAGACCAGGTTCCCCCACTTGTCGCCCTTCCAAGCCTTGACGAAGGCGAAGTCGGCCGTCAGCGCGCGCTCCATAAGGTATGGGCGGCCGTCGAACTCGCGCACTTCTTTGCCCTCGGCAACCACCGTTCCCACGCCGGTGGGCGTGAAGAACGCGGGAATGCCCGCGCCCCCGGCCCGAATCCGCTCGGCAAACGTGCCTTGCGGAACCAGCTCGAGTTGCAAGCTGCCGTTCAGCACCATCTGTTCAAGCAACCGGTTTTCGCCGACGTAGGTTCCGACGTGCCGCCGGATCTGGCCATTGTCTAGAAGCAGCCCCATGCCGACGCCATCGATGCCCACGTTGTTGCTAATGGTGTTGAGGTTCTTGACGCCCTTGTGGACAAGAGCCCGGATCAGGTTCTCCGGCATCCCGCACAAACCGAATCCGCCAATCATAATGGTGGCTCCGTCACCTATGTCCTGGATCGCCTCTGCAGCGCTCGCGACGACTTTATGCATAGCAAGAGAATTCTATAGGAAATTAGAGCAATCGGGTTATCGGGCCGTCGGATGACCTCAGATCACCCGATCACCCGATGGACCGATCACCCGATTTCTCCCCACGCCTCCGCGGCGGGGTTTTCCTCAACTGGTGCGCGCGCTCGAATTCCGCAGCCAGTTCTCGCGAATCCAGATTCTCGCGAATGTGCGCCAGGCGCTGCTCAAGCTTCTGTAGCGCGTCGCTCAGATTCTTGCGATTGGTGATGGCGATGTCGCGCCACATCGAATAGGGACTGCCGGAGATGCGGGTCATCTCGCGCAGGGCTCGTCCTCCGATGTCGAGCACCGGCGCGTCAGCGCCGAATTCGTCGACCAGCGCTGCGGCCAGAGCGGTGGAGATCATCTGCGGCACATGGCTGATCCAGGCGCAGAGGCGATCATGATCGGAGGGATCGAGAATCGCGATTTTGGCGCCCATCTTCTCCGTGCAGTGGATAAATTCTCCGCATAGTCCGGCGTGAACGTTCTGGCCGGGAAGCGGCGTGAAGAGCCAGGCCGCTCCTTCGAAAAGATCGGCGTCGGCAAACTCCACGCCGGCGTTTTCTTTGCCTGCCATGGGATGCCCAGCCAGGAATCTTTGACCGGCGCTTCGTCCGAACGATTTCGCGGCGCGCTCGACAATTTGCGCCTTCGTGCTGCCGACATCGGTGACGAGAGTCTTGGCCGGCAGCGCCGGGCCGAGCCGACCGATCAGATCGAGGATCGGGATCACCGGTGTGGCCAGCACCACCAGATCGCTTCCGCGCACGGCCTCTGCTGGATTGGAAGTTCCAGCTTCGATGGCGCCGCAGTACTTGGCCCGCTTTAAGACTGGAGCGCGATCGCACCCGATGATTCGTCCGGCAAGCTGGCGTTTCTTCAGGGCAAGCCCGAGCGAGCCTCCGATCAAGCCCGTTCCGATGATGGTGACTTGTTTGAAGGCCATGGGTAAATTTGTGATTTGTGATTTGTAATTTGCAATTTGTGGATTTTGTTTTCCAATTACCAATTACAAATCGCAAATTACAAATTTGTTTCTACGCGATCTCGCGTCCCACCGCTGGCGCGATCATGCGGAGCTCGTCCATCAACTGCGCGAACTGTTCCGGATAAAGCGACTGCGCACCGTCGGAAAGCGCTTTGTCCGGCTGGTGATGAACCTCTATGAGCAACGCGTCGGCGCCGGCGGCCACGGAGGCGCGCGCCATGGGAGCGACTTTGTCGCGCCGTCCCGTGCCATGCGACGGATCGGCGGTCATGGGCAGGTGCGAGAGTTTATGAATGATCGGGATCGCGGAAATATCCATCGTGTTGCGCGTGTACGTTTCGAAAGTACGGATGCCACGCTCGCAGAGAATGATTTCGTAGTTGCCGCCAGCGAGCAGGTATTCAGCGGAGAGCAGGAGTTCTTCGATGGTGGCCGCGATGCCGCGCTTAAGCAGCACCGGTTTGCGAATCTTGCCGAGTTCGCGCAGGAGGTTGAAGTTCTGCATATTGCGCGCCCCCACCTGAAAGATGTCGACATACGGCAACATCAGCTCGATCTGCGAGATCTCCATGACTTCGCTGATGACGAGCAGCTTGAAACGATCGCCCGCTTCGCGCAGTAATTTCAACCCGTCAGCGCCGAGTCCCTGAAACGAATAGGGAGAGGAGCGGGGCTTGAAGGCGCCGCCGCGGAGAACGCGCGCTCCCGCGTTGGCGATCAATCCGGCGACAGTGAACAGTTGCTCGCGGGATTCGACCGAGCAGGGCCCGGCCATGACCACGATTTTCTTGCCGCCGATTTCAATCCCGTTCGCAAACTTGACTACGGTACCTTCGGGACGAAAGTTGCGGCCGGCCAGTTTGTAGGGTGAAGTGATGCGGTGAACTGCCTGCACCCCCGGCATCATTTCGACTTCGCTGGCGTCGAAATTATGAGGAACGCCGACGCCGCCGAGAACGGTCTGACGCTCTCCGGTGGAACGGTGGACTTCGAAGCCGAAGTGGACCAGTTGATCGATCACGTGCTGGATCTGATCTTCACTGGCCGAATCTTGCA
>JBEKFN010000136.1:0-10137 GCA_050013295.1 Terriglobales bacterium | reverse complement strand
TGAACTTGCCACCCTAAACCCATTCATATTATGATTACAGTTGTAATAAGTCGTCATAATGATTGTATTTGACGCATCCACGCTGATCCTCATCGCGAAGGCCGAGCTTCTGGATTCTTTCTTGACGGAGATTGAGCTTGAGGCTGCGATCCCAGTTGAGGTTGAGAAGGAATGCTGCGATGTTAAGAAGTCATTGGATGCACTCCTGATTCAAAAGGCTCTGGATGAGTCAAGACTCAATGTCATCACCGTCAAGAACAGGAAACTCGTTGTCAAATTGCAAGGAGATTTCAGCCTAGGCAAGGGTGAAGCAGAGGCCATCGTGCTCGCCCTCACGGAAAAGGCTGAAGTCCTGGGCATTGATGACAAGAACGGAATCAATGCCTGCAAGTTGCTTGGTATTGCGTTCACCACAGCTATTGGCATCTTAGTTCGAAGCCGCGAAAAGGGTTTGCTTACGGGTAGCGAGGCCCTGGCCAAACTTATGACACTGGCAAAACATGGGCGTTATAAAGAATCAATTCTGGAAGAAGCCAGACGGAAATTGGAGACAAGACAATGAGCAAGACCATGAGCATCCGGATGGATCGTGAGAACTTCGACTTCTTGAACGAGCTCACGAAGGAACAGAGGAGTGATTTTTCCAAGGCCGTGCGGGACATGGTCAGCCGTGGCAGAATCTTACTCGCGGTGGAACGATACAAACAGGGGGAAGCATCTCTTGGCAGAGCTGCAGAACTTGCCGGCGTCCCTCTGGGGCAGATGATGACGATCCTAACGGAATACGGAGTGGAAAGCAGGGTCGAACAGGAGGATTATCTCCAGGGGCTCCAGGGTCTTAGTAAGGTATGGTGACCACAGATTCGTGTGTCCTTCACTCGCCGTCTGCTTGCGCAGCAATTATCGCAGTCCAGAGCCGGGGCGCTTCCATCCCAAAAATCAAGGAATACGAGTCCAGTTTAAGGTCGCGCCACCGCAGCATTTCTTGTACTCCTTCCCTGAAGGCCAGGGTCAAACACCCATGATCTGGGCGGGAAAGACGTCGCTCTCCATTACTTCCACCGCGGGGTTGGAAGAGCGCGTTGGTAAACGGCGACATGAGGATCCGATTTTCGCCATTTTCCGCCAGGTGGGCCAAAGCCAGGGAGAAAGCCCATCAGTGGACCTGCAAGACAAAACCTGATCGCCGTGAAATTCCTCCCCAAGATTGACCTGAGACGGCCTCGTGGCGGACGGTGCCCTCAGGCCTGGCGCCCTGGAAGCCAACGCAGGAGACGAGTGCTCAGGTCTTGTACTTGACTAGATATATGACTAGTCAGTACCATAGAGCAGTGCGCAGGAGGTGAAGGTTGGCTTCGTGGCAAGTCCAAGATGCGAAAGCGCGTTTTAGTGAGTTATTGGATGCAACCATCAAGAAGGGCCCGCAGGTCGTTACCCGTCGCGGAATTGAAACCGCCGTTTTAGTGCCGATCGAGGAATGGAACCGACTGCAAAGGGCTGCCCGTCCCGGCCTCAAAGCTTTGTTGCTCGCCCCCAATGCTCGCTTTGAGAACTTGGTCGCGGAGAGCCGCAATTTGCGGCGACGTGCTGCATTGGAGTTCAAGTGAACAAATACCTGCTGGACACCAACGTCGTTTCCGAGCTCCGAAAGCCGCATCCGCACGGCGCAGTGGTCGACTGGCTCAGCGACCAGGAGGAGGAGCAGTTGTTCCTCTCGGCTGTCACCATGGGCGAACTGCAAGCGGGAATTGAGCGGACCAGGCATCAAGATCCATCGAAAGCGAGCGAGATCGAGTCTTGGGCGGATCAACTGGCTGCCTCTTACCAGATCCTCCCGATGGATACGCCCTGCTTTCGGGAATGGGGCCGCCTCATGGATCGGAAACCGGACCAGTTGGTAGAGGACGCCATGATCGCTGCGACCGCACGTGTCCATCGTTTGATTGTTGCGACAAGGAACGAACGAGATTTTAGGCAACTTGATGTGCGGATTCTCAACCCTTTCAACACCTAGTTTAGCTAGCCCTCCCCTCGCGGCCGGAAAAACGTGTCAAAGCCTTCTCGAGCATCGAACGAGCTGCCCGTCTCCACCACCGGGTGGGTGCTCCGCGAAGATCTGGGACTTCGACTGAAGCTGGACCGGCTCGAAGCGGCCCTGACGCTGAGCGACCTTGCCGTTTTGCCTGGAAACAGGTTCGAGGCCCTGAAGGGCAGCCGGAAAGGCCAATACAGCATCCGCGTCACTCGGTCCGGCGAATGTTAAGAGTCCAAGGCGGTACTGCGCCTCGGCGATGCCATAATTCGCGGCAGGTTCATAGTATTTCGCGGCGGACGCGGCATCGACCGGCCCGCCTTCTCCCTCCTCCAACATCTTCGCCAGGAGGAATTGGGCATAGGGGTGGCCCCGGTTGGCCGCCGGGGCCAGCCAACGCCGCGCTTCTTCGAAATTCCGCGGAACCCCCTGTCCGAGCAAATATCGCGCTCCCAATCCAAATTGACCCTCGCGCTGCCCCTGGTCGGCCGCCTTTCTGTACCAGTCGACGGCTTGGGAATAGTCCAGCCGACCGAGCTTCTCATCTACGAAGATGTCGCCTAATTCTACCTGCGCCGTTGCGTCGCCCAGACCGGCGGCTTTTTTTAACCAGGCGATGGCTCATCGACATTTGCTGCCATGCTCCGCGCGTAAATCCCACTTTGCCAGTTCGAGCATCGCCGCAAGCGAGCCCTGGTCAGCAGCCTTGGTGAGCCAGAGTGTGGCCAAGGTATCATCCTGTGGCAAGCCTTCACCACGGTGGTATAAGGCGGCGAGATTCAACTGGGCGGTTGCTTCGCCCGCCTCGGCGGCGCTGCGGAACCAAGTCGCCGCCTTAGCGGCGTCCTTATGGACTCCGTCACCCGTGGAATACATCAGCGCGAGGTCGTTGGCCGCTTCCCTCGATCCGTGTTGCGCCGCCTTGGTGTACCAGGAAACGGCTTGTGCTTTGTCCGGCGACATCCCGAAGCCCCACTGACAGAAGATTCCCATGGCTTCTTCCGCCGCGACAAAGCCACGGTTCGCGGCTCGCCGCAGCAGGAGCAGCGCTTCCGCATCGTCCATCTTCAGCAACGGGCCGGCATGGTAGGCGAACCCCAGTGTGGTCTCAGACTCGGGGTCGCCAGCTTGGGCCTTAGCTTCCAACGGCTCCAGATCGAAGATGGTCAAAGCTCGGGCTTTGTCGAGAAGCGCATAAGCGCTGAGCGGGACCGTTGCTGTGCGCGCAATTCGCGGAGCTGGCGGCACGCTCGGCATTGGAGGCACCACCTCCGTGGATTTCGGTGCCGCTCGATCGGATTTGAGGACAAGCGGCGGCACGCTTGGCATCGGCGGCACGACCTCCGCAGACTTCGGCGCCACTCGGTCGGATCCGCGAACAACTGGCGGCATTGGCATTGGCAGCACAACCTCCGCGGACTTGGGGGCGAGTGGCTGGCTGTTCGCCGCAGGTTTGTTTCCACCGCTTGCCAGAGCAGAACGGTGGGTGCCTCCGTTTGCGCCAAGCTCGATGATGAGCTTGTTTCCGATTGAGCCGAGATTGACGACCAGCTTCTTTCCGGCAATCGCGCGCTCGCGATTCTGCGCGGACCTGAGATCGATGACCACTCTTGCTTTGGGCGGCGCAACGCTGAATTCGGAAGTCCTCACCGCAAGGACGGAGTCGCCATTCACCATCAGGCGTTGGCCTGGATGGGCCAGCTCACATCCAGGGAAATCGAATACAAGCCGGTCCGGATGCTCGAGCCTGCTCACCTGAGGTTGCACCAGCTTACTGAACGTGACTTCCACATCAGCACCGTCAGCGCGTTCGGCGATCGATATGGCAGTGATTACGGAATGCGAATTGCCCGATCCGGCGCCAGCGGTGTCTTGGGAGATAGCGCGGGGCGCAGCCAAGCCGACCAAAAGAAACATAAGCGATACTGCTGAATCGATACGCATTGCTGCGCTGAACTCCGCCCCTTTCGCTGCGCTGTGCCGGGCACTCCGCGTTCGTGATTGCAGCGGTGATGCACTCTAGCGTGCCATGCCGTGCACCGCGTAATCAAGTTCTCCTCGGAGTTTTTCCCCGAATAGCTGCGGAATTCCCAGTAACGAGAAGAGGGAGCAGGTCAGGGGGACTATGGCAGATCGAGTGGAGTATTGTTTCCCCCGACATCCTGCCAATTACGCTGATTTTGATCTGGCGGTAGCGTGCGAGGTGGCCCCGGAGGGTGTCCTGCGAGGTGGGCACCCTCTTCGGAGAGCAGGTAAAGCATCATCACAATCTGTTGATGACGCCTTTTAGTTTCTTCGTCAAGGTCTCCGTGATCTCGCAGAGTTGAACCAGACTGCCTCTTTGAAATTTGATGTCGGTTCCTGTCAAATCATCGACGAGAGCTTGGCAAAGCTGGTGCGCGGTACGAATGCGTTCGCCCGCTAACAACGAGAGCACACTGGCGGAGTCCTGATCGGTTTCCTTGCGGACGACATACTGCTGGGCAGCCCATGCGGTATTCCTGACTCGATTCAAAGCGTCCCGGAAATCCGCCAGAACATCTGGGTCTACATCGCTATTGCTGGAGAGCAACAACTTGTGTACCCCCTGAAGCTCCGATATGGCCTTTTCTAAGCGCGAACGAACTTTTAGACCATCTGTCGATTTGGACATCCCGCTGACCTCACAATTGAAACTGACCCGAGGAACACCACTCGTCACAAGTAATTTACGACGATTCCAGCCCTCACAATAGCAGACTAGCTCCACTAAGCGTGACATTCGCCCGCAGTGAGCCGTTACGAAGGTACAAGGCGGCGACAAAAAAATTCGTGACAGACTAGGCCGGATTTTCTACATCGGTTTCTCTGCCGCCAGCACCCACTGAACCAACTACTCCATCTCAAACGTCAGCCACAGCAATCCCCCTCCCCGCTCCACCTGCAGTACGACCGGATCGTGCGACTTGATTAGATTCAGAGCCGTACGGAGAGAGCTCAAAGAGTCGATCGATGTCTGATTCACGCTATGGATAACATCTCCAGTTTCCAAGCCGGTCGCAGAACTCATGAAATCCGCTACTCGTCCCACGACGACAACACCGGAGGGATTGCGCGGCGTGCCCAACATGGAACGCAACCGATCGTCCAAGGTAAGAGCCAGTATCCCCAGCCGGGCAACCAGGTTTTCGCGTGAATTGGCTAGATCAGGCAGAGCGTCCATGGGATCTTTCATCTCCAGGGCCGCAATGAAAAATGTTTTCCGTTCGGACCCACGGAGGACCTCTAGCTTAAGCACTTCATCCAAAGGATGGAGATAGAGTGCCGCGGTGAAGGCGGGCAATGTACCGATGAGGCGGCCATCCGCGCTGACTACAATATCCCCGATCTTCACGCCAGCCGCCTCCGCGGGACCTCCCGGCGTTACGTCGTCGATCACGACCCCCCAGTTTTGCGCAAGTCCCAATCCTTTGGCCAGGTTCTCAGTGATGGTTTGAGCACCTGCCTTGACCTCGATGCGATGCACGTGCCCATACTTGCGCAGGCTCTCGTATACGAAACCCACGATTCGTGCCGGGATGGCAAACCCGAGCCCCTCGCTCCCGCCCGCTGCGGAGAGAATAAAAGTGTTAATCCCGATCACATAGCCTTCGGTATCAACCAACGGGCCGCCGCTATTGCCTGGGTTGATGGGAGCATCGGTTTGAATGTAAACCATGGGACGGTTCGGATCTGCCTGCCTCGCAACTGAACTCACTACGCCCATGGTCACCGAGTTCTCGAGTCCTTCGGGACTGCCCATGGCGAACACTAACTGTCCCTGATGCACCGGCCGGCGGCTGCCCAACGAAAGTGTGGGTAAGCCAGTCTGATCAATCTTGAGCAGGGCAAGGTCAGTCTCCCTGTGGAGGCCGATGAGCCGTGCTTCAACGATCCGCTGTTTGCCCACCGGTGCAATCTGGTCGGGAAAATGCGCTGAAGGCAGGGGGAGAGCCACGTGGATGCGCTGCGCCCCCTCCACCACGTGGGCATTGGTCATGATGTAGCCGTTCGAGTCTACGATCACTCCGGAACCAATCGCATGCTCGCGGGTTATAAGCGCCGTTTGGCCGCGATTATTCTCCTCCAGAGCCCCATAGCCGGTGACCAGAATTTGAACCACTGCTGGAGAAATTCTCGCGGTGAGCTGCTCAATCGCGGAATTGAGCTGCTGCAGCACCGCTGGTGGTTCCGCAGGGCGGGTCCCGATCGCCTTTGCTTTGTCAATGCCGGTGTCAGGCTTCGCCGTCTCACCCCCGGAGACGGCCGGGGCTTGCGCCGCCACTTCTTGACCCAAGCTCGGCGCTGCAAACCACAGCCAGCAAAGCGCCGCAGCAAGACTTAAGAACGCAATGCGAAATCGACCTTTCGAACCACAAGGTGGGAAGAGCATGGCCACACACTCCTTAGAAAACACTTCTATCGTGTTCCGACTCAGACGTGTTAATACTCAAACACGATTATGCCGGAAGAGAATAAAGCGTGCTCCTACCGGGCGGCAGGCTGAGCACAGGTGAACGACATTTTCTCGTTGCAACAACAGCCGCCCGATCCGCCGTTGCGCTCCGGCGCGCCTTCTGATAACTTGCCTCTCGTCTCTCAAAGGAGGCCTGTGTGGCTTTTTGTCCAAACTGTGGAACGCAGATCGCGGATGGAGCGACCTGTCCGAAGTGTGCTGGCGGCGCTGTCCAAAGCGCGCGCACGGTCGCACCCGCGGGCGCTGGACTCAGCGATAACGTGGCCGGCGCGCTAGCCTATGTGACTATCATTCCGGCGATCGTCTTTCTAGTGCTGGAGCCGTTCAACAAGAAGCGCTTCATCCGCTTCCATGCCTTCCAATGCATCTTCTTTTTTATCGCCTGGACCGTGCTCGGGATCGTCATGGCATTCATCAGCCACATCCCATTCCTCGGATGGGCAACACTTTTTCTGTGGCCGCTGATAAGTCTGCTCTTGTTTGTCGTCTGGCTGATTCTGGTGCTCAAGGCTTACCAGGGACAGATGTTTAAGCTGCCGGTGATCGGCGACTTGGCCGAGCAGCAGGCTGGTGCGTAGACTCGCCGGCATACGAATCGTTGCCGCGCGATCGCTAGCGACGGCAGGCAACGCCCATCCGAGGTTTGCTGAAACAGTCCAGATTCGAGCGGGTCGTGGGAAGGGCACGGCTTGCAGTGATGCCACTCAGAGTCACAAAAATGCGGGCTTTAAGCCGCGATTGATTTTGCTGCACTTACGGCGCGGCTGAAGCCGCACCCCTTCAAAACAAAGTCAAAATCCGAGTTTTTCCGCAAGTCAAAATCCGAGTTTCCCGCAAGTTGTAAAGGGATGCCCGGATACGATGGCCGAATTTTCGCGCGGCGCCCTACTGCACCGTCACCTTGAGGTTCACGGGTTTGACTCCTGCCGTCGAGGCCGTAATGGTGGCCTTCCCCGCATTCGGGCCGGTCGTGTACTGCGCGGAGGCGTTTCCATTCGAAGCGGTGACGACCGAAGTAGCGACGAAAGTCCCGCCCGCACTGTTATCGGTGAAGCTTACGGTCACTCCCGGCACGCCAAAACCTGTAGCATTCACCACCTTCACCACCAAAGGCGCTGCCAGCGGCGCATTCGGCGGCGCCGTTTGATTGTTCCCGGAAATAGTGCTCATGCGCACCGGTGCGCCCACCGTACTGGTTTCGCTGAACAAAGCGCTGGTATAACCTGGACTGGAGCAAGTAATCGCCACCGCGCGCGCCCGGGCGGGGAGTTGGTAACTGTACGTCACCGTTCCCGATGCACTCGTCGATTGCGTTGCGCTGGGCGTGAACACTCCTCCCACCCCTCCGTCCTTGCAGGTCACAGATATGCCAGTCAGCGGCCCGGAACCGTAGGCCGAGGCAGTAGTGGCGCGCACACCCAACGCTACGGGCAAAACGGTTTTCTCCACACCTGTCTGATTGTTGCCCGTCACCACGGAGAGCGCAGGCAACAGTCCATAGACCTGCAGAGCGGTTGTTCCCCCGATATAGACCTTGCCGTTGGAGATGGTTGGAGTTGCGAATCGTATAACGGGGAGCAAGTGGTCCCGCGCCTGCAGCGCTTGCGTGCTGTCGTAGAACTCGTGCGCGAGGTTGGTGGGATCGAAGGCGAACAGGGCCGGGTTAGTGTGCCGTATCGCCCATAGAATTCCATTGCTGTTCCCGTTCGCGGTAATCGAGGTAGAAGCCGGACCCGCGCCGCCGAAGGCCATGGTGGTTTGGGAAACCGGCTGCTGCGTGAGCAGTCCGTTGACCAACGCGAACTGCTTGATATGGTCCAGTTCTCCGGCCACATACACGCTGTTGTTCCAGTAACTAGGCACGCCGGTGAGTTCGCCGACCACGGCCTCGGGAATGGACTGGATGACGTCGTCGTCATCCGAGGCGTACTTCCCCGGGTCATCGCGGTTGACCAGATAGAGAGTGCCCTGCTTTCCTCCCGCAACCAGTTCGTGGGGGGAGAGGCCGGGCTGGTCCGGCAGAATAAGCGGACCCGACGAACCCAGATCCAGGTCCTGTTGCGAGAGCTGCAGTTGGTTATAAGGCGTGAAGTAGTCCAGCACGCTCAGGACGTTCTCGTCCCATCCCATCTTAAGCACGCTGTCGCCAAAGTCGTTAGCTCCCGTGGGCCCGTCAAACGTCCCATTCGCGGTAACCACGTAAATGTAACCGTCCTCGTCCGCCGCCGGACCACTACCGCCCTGCCAGATCGAAGCGCGAGCCCCACCGGGAGTCACCAGGAAAGCGGACTCCTGTTTCAGGGTTCGGGAGTTGTAGGCAAAGAGCCAGCCGTTGTAAGCATATTCGTCGCAACCGTTTCCGCCAAATGCTATATAGACCACGCCATTCTGCAGAAGCAGCGCGGGACGCTGCATTTGAAAGATTGGATTGAACGTTCCCGATCCGTTGCTGGACGGCGCCGTGCCCGTAATGACCACTGGCCCACCCAACCGTTCGTTGCCCGAAGCGACGTCCAGCGCATGCAGGCTGAAGGTGCGCACCGCGCTGCTTCCTGTCCCGGTCACGGTCTTAGCCACGACGTAAAGCGTGGTCACGCCCGGATCATCGATCACGGGAGTGCCCATGATCCCGATTTCAGTGTAGTGCGTCCCGGTGCAACCATAGTCCGCGATCGGATCGGGCGTCCCGCCATCGTTCAGGCTCACCGACCATAGGGGAGAAGCGTTATTACCCATCGCGCTATCAGCATCGAATGCGTACACGCTGTTGTTCTGCGTTGCGACGTAAACCACATTGTGCACATTGCCGTCGTTCATCAAAACCTGACTGGCATAAAGCGGTTGTCCGGCGATGACGCCGTCCACACTCTGCGTGAAAAGCTTTCCGAAACTGCTCACGTTGACGTTTGCCGGTGTCAGCCGGGTCTCATTCGGATTCAAGCCCGACCGCGCGTTGTCGTTGTGCTGCGTCAAAACATTGTTCTGACCCCAAGCCAACGAAACTCCCAGGCAGAGCACGAAATAAGTAACGGCCAACCTTGTAATCGGCTGTGGGCGGGCCATCCGGCTTGTTGCTCGACGATTCATGGTTTCCACATTCTGATCTTGCGACCCGGAAGAGACAGCCTTGATAGGCATGAATCTCTCCTCACCCCATGGAGATGGCCTGAGCAAAAATCTTACTAAGCACATTTCAAGAGTTATACGCGCACTTTTTCACAACAATTAGTGCAGTTGGCCCCACAGCAGATATTGAGCAGTAGGTAGCCCTAGGAATCGAACTCATTTTTCCATATCCGCAGCCGAAGGGCAACCACCAAAGTCGGTGTTGCACTTGATTTTGGGTGGCGCAGCGGTTCACCGCTGCGATAATTGCCCAGCCTCCAAACTACTTCTTCAATTCCTGCACCGCACGGTAAGCCTGATCGATGGCGCAGTCGAGGTAAGCGTATGCGTCGGCATCCGAGTTCGCGATCGCCAGCCGACCAAACGGTTTGCGCGCCACCTGGCAAGGCGTCTCGCCGCCTTCTAGCCAGAACTGGTCGAACAACGAATTGTATTCATACGCGTAGCCGTGCGGCCAGCGGTTGACCGTGATTTCCAGGATGTC
>JBEKFN010000135.1:0-10142 GCA_050013295.1 Terriglobales bacterium | reverse complement strand
AAACCGGCGAGACGGTATTCGCCAAGGTCGTTGGTGGCGCCGCTCCCCACCGCCTCGCGCGCTGCCTTTCCTGGTTTTTTTCTGAACGCGATCACCCGGACACCGAACATCGGGTCGCCGTCTTCGTCCGTGACCCGGCCGCTGATGACCGCTGTGGGCAACATCCGAAACAGCAGGTCCACCGACTGCCCCGCCTGAACTGTGACCACGTTAACGTCAGACTTGAGCCCGCGCTCATTCACCCCGACAAGGCCGGCTTTCTCGAGGAAGATCCGGTAACGTCCCGGCACGACCTTCTCAACGCGGAAATGGCCGTCGGCGTCGGTCGTAGCGGTGTAGTCTCCGCCCTGTTTCTGGTCTTCGGCGACGACCTGCACCAGTACTTTTTTGAGGGGCTCACTGCCCGGTTCCTTCACCACCGCGCCTGTAATGGAGGACGCGTTCGATGCCGGTGCGGACTCTTGCGCGTTTGCCAGCAGCAAGGCGCTGAGCAGGAAGGTGGCTAGGCCGAGGGCGCGCTTCATGGACGTTGGCATAGGAGATCGCGTAGGGACGGCCGCCCTCGGCCGTCCAGGCGAGCGCAGCCCGCCCAGGTTTCGTTCGTCCCTTTCTGCAGTTAGCAGCGTGGCGGGGCTTCGCCCCGCTGAACGGCCGAGGGCGGCCGTTCCTACGTGAGCCTGGCCAATCAGTTCAGAAAATATTGCCGGTACAACGTATCCCGCTGCGCCGGACGGAAGCCCGCATCGCGTATGATGCGCCGCAATTCCTCTTCGGTTGTGCAGTTGGTCACTCCCGCGGCGCGGACCACGTTCTCCTCCAGCATCACCGAGCCCACGTCGTTGCCGCCGAAGCGCAAGCCCATCTGGCAGACTTTCAATCCTTGCGTTACCCAACTGGACTGCACGTTCACGAAATTCGAAAGATAGAGCCGCGAAATTGCCAGTAGCTTCAGATATTCCACCGCCGTGGCCTCATCCCAGCGGCGTCCGCCGAGCGCGGTGTTCGCCGGCTGAAAGCTCCACGGGATGAACGCCGTGAACCCGCCCGTCTCCTCCTGCAAATCGTAAAGACACTGGAAGTGGTTGATCCGGTGTTCGATGGACTCGCCGACGCCAAACATCATGGTCGCCGTCGTCCTCATGCCAAGCTGGTGCGCGGTGCGATGCACCAGCAGCCAATCTGCGGTCAGGCATTTCAAGCGCGCGATTTTGTAGCGGACTTCATCGTCAAGAATCTCAGCGCCGCCGCCCGGGATCGAATCGAGCCCGGCGTCGCGCAGGCGCGCAATCGTATCGCGCACGCTGAGATTGCTGTACTCGGCGATCGCGAGAATCTCGGAAGCGGAGTAGCAGTGCAGGTGCACTTTAGGGAAGCGCTGCTTGATGCCGCTCAGCATGCGCTCGTGCCAGTCGATCTTGAGATCGGGATGCAGGCCGCCCTGCATCAGGACGCCCGTGCCACCGAGTTCCACGGTCTCGCGAATCTTCTCGTAGATGGTCTCGAAGTCGAGGATGTATCCTTCCGCAGCCGCCGGCCCCTTCAACGGACGATAGAACGCGCAGAAGGTGCAATATTCGGTGCAGAAATTGGTGTAATTAATGTTGCGGTCGATGATGTAAGTGACGACGCCTTCAGGGTGCATCTTGCGGCGGACCGCGTCCGCCTCCATGCCAATCCCGATCAGGTCGTCGGACCGAAACATCTCCAGAGCCTGCTGTTTGGTCAGGGCCATCCTCTTCACCCCACGGTAATGGCTATTTTAGCTGGTGAGAGACGGTGGAGGCGAGTTTGCCGAAAACGCCAGAAGGCTGTCGGCGCTTGTACTCGTACAGGCCGTACAGTGCGCCCAGCGCTGAGAAAGCGATCAGGGCGATAAGCACGGGCCAGTAGTACAGCGCAAAAAACTTCACAATGTGCCGCCCGTAGTGGAACCCGAGATAAGCGAGGATGGCGAACCGAACGCCGCGCCCCACGGCCAGAGCGGTCAAGAACTTCCTGGTGGGATATTGCATGGCGCCGGCTGCCAAGAGCATGGGCACGATAGGAAACGGCGGCGGAAGCACACAGGGGATCGCGACCGCCGCGAAGCCCCAGCGCTCAAAAATTGCGTAGACTTTTTTGGTCGTCCTCTGCGAGAACCTTTTCTCCAAAGTTTCCTTACCACCTTTGCGAGCCATGCGGTAAGTAAGATAGCCGCCCAAGACAGCTCCCGCGGTCGCCATGATTGCGTAGTAGCCCCACGGTTCGCGATGGTGGGCGGCGAGCAGAATGGTGACGATGTCCGTGCTGCCCGGTAGAGGGATGACCGAGTTGTCGACCAGGCCCAGCAAAATCAGGCTGGGGCCGCCGAGATGGATCAGCCATCGCAGGGCGCTCTTCTTCGATGCCAGCAGGACGATCGCAAGCAAGTGCATGGTCCTTATTAGAGCAGGTTGCGGCTGCCACGTTGCAAGGCTAAAAAGCAGCTTATGCCATCCGCCAAAGAAAATTACTAAAGGAAAATACTAAACAAACCGAATCCCCGGCGCCGGCGGCAGCGCCCCAACCTCCGCGCCCAGGCGGTAATAAAGCTCAAGTCCTTCCAGGCAGGGAGGGTCGAGATAATAATGGATGTTATGCGTCAGATAGACGCGAATGACCTCGACCGTAAGGCCGAGGCGCGGCGCCCACTCCTGCGCGATGGCTTCCAGTCTTTTCGGCGACAGCCCATGATCCCGTGACTTCTTGAAGACTTCCGCGATCGCCCGGCCATTTCGCCCGGCGAGCGCCTGTTTGCGAATGGCCCAGAAGGCGAAGACGAATGACTTTCCCGTTCGCGCCACCCACTCCTCCGCCAGGTCGAGCGTGAAGTAGCGCGTGCGGTCGACCTGCAACGCCGGGTCTCCGATGAGCAAGGCCGCATTGCAAGCGCCGAGCATGGCGTCGAGATCCGGAGCCATCGCCGTATAATCGCGTGCTCCGCCCAACCATTTCGCAAACAGAATCTTGGCCAACGCCACCGACGTCAGCGAAGAAGTATCGAGCGCCACGGTGCGCACCTGCGTCAACCATTGCTCCTTCGACAATGGCTCCTCCGACAATGGCTCGCTCGACAACGTTTGCTTCGACAAGGGATCGCCGCGCCGTTTGCCAACCAGCAGGATCGACCGCACTGCCCGTCGTGCTGCAATCGCCACGTCGGGAATGATGACGAGATCCGGAACCGTCGTATAAGCCGCAGCCGGAATGATGCCAATATCGGCCGTCCCCGCGCGCAGCGCCTCGGCGCAGGCCGAAGGGATGGTGTAGGAAATATCGTAGTTGGCAACTAGCTCCGCGCCTGCTTCGGCATGCTCAAAATCCCACATGAGAGGCGCTGTGTTCAGGTAGGAAATGGCCGAGATCTTTAACCGGCTCATCACTTTACGAATTCTACCAAAACTGATGTGCGCGCCATCCTTGACAGCCTTTTAGGTAGTGGGCTAATCCTGAGTTGGGTGAGCGAAAAAGCTGCGAGCCACGAGCTGCGAGCTAAGGGGCATTCGGTTTGCTCGAAGCTCGTGGCTCGCAGCTCGCAGCCAGCAGTCTGGGTCACTCAATATGTTTAACGTCGCAGTTGCCACCCCCAACCCGGCTTCTTTCCAGGCCACCTACTGGCTGGCGCTGGCCCTGACTCCGGGATTGGGCCCCACGCGCATCAAGAAACTGATCGAGCAGTATGGCACTGCCGAGCGCGTCTTCCATGCCAGCCTGACCGAACTCGAAGCTACAGGGATGCGCGCCATTTCAGCGCAATCGATCGCCACGGGGAAGTCGCTCGAACTCGCGCAGCAGGAATGCGCGAAGGCGGTGGAAGCGCGCGCACGAATTATTTCGCTCAGCGATCCCGAATATCCGCAACGGCTGAAGGAAATTTACGACCCGCCCGTAATCCTGTTCGTGAAGGGGAGCATCGACGTGCTGGCTCAGCCCGGCATCGCGATGGTGGGAACGCGGCATCCCACGCCCTACGGCAGCGGCATGGCCGAACGCCTCTCTACCGACCTCTCCGCGCGCGGCCTGGTGATCATCAGTGGACTAGCGCGCGGCATCGATACCGCCTCGCATCGCGGCGCCGTCGCAGCCAAAGGAAAAACCATCGCCGTCCTCGGCACTGGAATTGACGTCATGTACCCCAAGGAAAACACGCGGCTCACCGAACAGATCGTGGCCCTCGGCGGCGCGCTGATCACCGAGTTCCCGGTCGGAACCCCGCCGCCGCCGCAAAACTTTCCGATTCGCAACCGGATCATCAGCGGCATGTCCGCCGGCGTGCTGGTGGTCGAAGCCGCGGAATACAGCGGCACGCGCATCACGTCGCGCCTCGCCCTCGAACAAAACCGCGATGTTTACGCCGTCCCGGGCAACGTGACCAACAAAAGTTCCTGGGGCCCGAACACGCTGATCAAGCAAGGCGCGAAACTCGTCGCCACCTGGGAAGATGTGTGGGAAGAGCTTCCGACCGACGTGCAGGTCGTGCTCGGTTCCATGCAGAATGAATCTCCCGGGCCGGAAACCGCATCTCTATTCCCGGACGAGGTCAAATCGCCCCACGAAAAAAAGATCCTCAAGTTGCTGAAGCCTGATGAGTCCACGCACATCGATCAACTGGTCGAATTGCTGGAAAACGAAATATCCTCCTCAGAAATCTTCGCCGCGTTGTTCGAGCTGGAGCTCAACGGGAAGATACGCCAGTTGCCGGGGAAGAATTTTGTGAAGAGCTTTTAGCTGCTGGCTTCTGGCTACTAGCTGCTAGCGAGCAAAAGCGATGGAGGCAACTTGAAGGACTTCAAGGAACTGCGAGTGTGGTCGAAGGCTCATGAACTGGCAATACTCGTCTACAAGCTCACACGAGCGTTTCCACGAGATGAAGTTTATAGGTTGACCTCGCAGGTGCGTCGGTCAGCGGCGTCAATCGGCGCGAACATTGCAGAAGGGTACGGACGGCATTCGGACGGCGAAATGACGCGGTTCCTTCAAATTGCACGTGGTTCCGCCAGCGAAACCGAATATCACTTGCTGCTTGCGAAGGACCTGGGATTTCTGCAAGAAGCCGATTTCCAAGTTGCGGAGCAGGCTGTAGTTGTTGTTCAGAGAATGCTGACTGCGCTGGTCCAGAGAGTTCAACCGCAAAGTCGCAAGCCTAAGATTGAGCAATCGCGCGCGGGTACCTGATTGCCAGTAGCCAGAAGCTCGTGGCCAGCAGCCGCAGTTGTTGCGATCCGCCAATTCGTGCTAGCTTCAATTTCATTAGCGCCATACTGAGGAACCATTGTCCAAAGGTCTAGTCATCGTCGAATCGCCGGCTAAGGCGAAAACCATCCAGAAGTATCTGGGCAAGGGATTCACGGTCGATGCTTCTTTCGGCCACGTGAAAGACCTGCCCAAGAGCAGCTTGGGCGTCGACGTCGAAAACGATTTCGAAACCGAGTACGTCGTCATCCCTGGAAAAGAAAAGATCCTGGCCAAGCTGAAGAAGCTCGCCCTATCGGCCGACCACATCTACCTCGCGCCTGACCCGGATCGCGAAGGCGAAGCCATCGCCGCCCATCTCGCCGACGAACTCGGCGAAGACTCGAGCAAGAAAAAAAAGAAGACCAAGGCAAAGAAAAAAGGAGAGACCAAGGCGAAGACGGAAGGCAACGGCGATGGCGAGCGCATCCGCCGCGTGACCTTCAACGAAATCACGCAGCGCGCTGTCAAGGCCGCGTTCGAGCACCCCCGCGACATCGACCGAAACCTGGTCGACGCGCAGCAAACTAGACGCGTGCTCGATCGCCTCGTGGGCTACCAGGTCTCTCCTTTGTTATGGGACAAAGTCCGCCGCGGCCTTTCCGCCGGGCGTGTGCAGACCGTCGCCCTTCGCTTGATCGTCGATCGCGAACGCGAAATTAAGGCCTTCGAAAAAAAAGAATACTGGACGATCGATGCCAATCTCGCCGCCAATAAGCCTCCGGCATTCGACGCGCGCTTTCTCGGCAAAGGCGAGGAGAAAATCGAAATCACCAACGGCGAGGACGCCGAGAAAATCCGCCTGGCGCTTGAAAAGGCCGGCTGGGTCGTCCGCTCGGCGGAAAAGAAAGAGCGTCGTCGCAATGCTACTCCGCCATTCACTACCAGCAAGCTGCAACAGGATTCCTCGCGCAAGCTGCGCTTCAGCGTGAAGCGCACCATGATGATCGCGCAGCGCCTCTACGAAGGGGTCGAACTCGGCGACGAAGGACTGGTGGGCCTGATCACCTACATGCGAACCGATTCCACCCGCGTTTCAGGCGAGGCTATCGCCGAGGTCCGCGAGTACATCACGAGCGAGTACGGCGCCAACTATCTGCCCGATTCTCCCAATACATATAAGGAGAAGAAAGAAGCGCAAGCGGCTCACGAGGCCATTCGCCCGACGTCGGCGGCACGCCATCCCGACCAGATAAAACAATATCTGAAGGAAGACGAATTCAAGGTTTACAAACTGATCTGGCAGCGCTTTGTCGCTTCGCAGATGAATCCCGCCGTGTTCGATCAGACCTCGGTCGACATCGATGCCAAGTCAGGCAGCGACGTGTTCTGGTTCCGCGTCACCGGATCGGTAATGAAGTTCGACGGCTTCCTCAAAGTTTATGAAGAGTCCAAAGACAGCAAGGACGAAGAAGACGAGGAACTGAAGCACAAACTCCCGCCGCTCGAAGCCGGACAGAAACTGACGTTGAAGTCGCTTCTCCCGGAGCAGCATTTCACCGAGCCGCCTCCGCGCTTCAACGAAGCTTCGCTGGTGAAAGAACTTGAGGAGCGCGGCATCGGCCGGCCTTCGACCTACGCCACCATTCTCAGCACCATCCAGGAGCGGATGTACGCGCAGAAAGTCGGCGGCAAGTTCGTGCCCACTGAAATCGGCTTGGTCGTCACCGATCTGCTGGTCGAGAACTTCAAGGATATTTTCGACTTTCAATACACCGCGCGCCTGGAAGAAGAGCTCGACGAGATTGAAGAAGGCAAGCAGACCGGCAACGACGCGCTCACCGAATTTTATAAAAAGTTCGCCAAGGATCTCCGCTACGCCGAGAAGCACATGGAGAACATCAAGCGTATGGAGAAACCGACCGATGAAAAGTGCGAACTCTGCGGCGCGCCGCTGGTTATCAAGTGGGGCAAGCACGGTTCGTTCTATGCCTGCAGCACCTACGACAAGGAAAACCCCGACACCTGCAAATTCACCAAAGAGAATCCCATCAATCTTCCCGACCTCGATTCGGCCGATCTGCAAGAGACCGCGCAGGAGGAATACTGCGAAAACTGCGGCCGCGTTATGGTCTTGAAGCGCGGGCGCTTCGGCCAGTTCATGGCCTGCACCGGCTATCCCGATTGCAAGACGACGCGGCGGCTCGATCAGGGCAAGAGAGTGCCTGACATTCCGCTTGATGAAACTTGCCCGCTGTGCAAGCGCAACCTGATCCTGCGGCACGGCCGTTACGGCGAGTTCACTTCCTGCAGCGGATATCCCGACTGCAAATATGTGAAGCAGAACTTCATCGGCATGAAGTGCCCCGAGTGCAAAGAAGGAGAGCTGGTCGAAAAACGCGCGCGCAAGGGCAATACCTTTTACGGATGCGGGAACTATCCGAAGTGCAAGTTCACTTCGGCGGCGAAGCCCGTCCCCGAGAAATGTCCAAATTGCGGACATGAGTACCTGGTGGAACGAATGCGCAAAGACGGAACGGTAATCGCGTGCCCCAATAAGGAATGCGATTACGAGCGCGCCCTCGAAGGCGCCACTGCGGATGTTGCAAAAGTCTGACCAAGACAGGGCTTCAGAACGAGCTTCAGAAACATAACTAATTTCAGAAACTCCTAACGAGGTGAAAATATGGCAAAGAAAGCGACCGCGCACGATGCAGAGCTGGTTCTAAAACTCTACGACCTCCGCCGCGAAGCGGAGATGCGCAAGGCAAGAAGCTGGTTTGGGGCGGAGTTCTGGCCGCAGAGCGCCGCTGACTTCCTGAAAGTCGCCAATGCATTTCCCAGCCAGGAAAATGCCTGGCTTCGCCAGGTCGGGGGCTATTGGGATATGGTTGCGTCGCTCGTGCTGCACGGGGCGCTCAACCAGGAACTATTTCTGGAGCCTGGCTGCAGCGGCGAAATGTTTTTCATTTTCGCCAAGATCCATCCATTTCTCAAAGAATTTCGAGAGAAAATGAACAATCCCGAGGCCTTCGCTAACATCGAGAAAGTAGCCACCGGGTCGAAGACCGCCCGCAAGCGTCTGGAACGCGTCTCGAAGAACGTTGAGATTCGCCGCAAAGAGATGGCCAAGCCAGCAAAGAAGGGCTGACCGCGGTCGAGCGTCCTTCTTCATTCTGTGCACATTTTCGTTGCCGCCTATCTGCTATCCTAAGTGTGCTGTGCGGATGCTGTGGTGGTTTCTCATACTGGGAGTCAGTGCTGCGGTGGTCGTGTCGGTTGCATTTACGCTCTATATGCGGGTCCGGCGGCAAATGAAGCGGTCGGCGGCCCACCGAGCGGAACTCGACGGCCTCGACCACTCGTCTCCGCCTGAAGTTTAAATCCGCCACGTAGAAAGGAACGCCATGTCTAGAGCAGCCACGCAAGTTCTCGGCCACCAGACCCGACCACTCGATTCGGGAAAGGAATGGGCGAAGCAGGGGGCCATCGTAATCGCCGCCAGCCTTTTCGTTGCCTTGTGCGCGCGCGTGACCGTGCCCCTGCCCTTCACGCCAGTTCCGCTGACACTGCAAAACTTCGGAGTTCTGACCGTTGGGTTGCTCCTCGGTTCGCGTCGCGGGTTCGCCGCGCTCGCACTCTACCTCGTCGAAGGCGCGTGCGGAATGCCCGTATTCAGCCCAGCGGTTCTAGGCGGCGGAATTGCCCAGATACTCGGCCCGACCGGTGGATACCTTATGGCCTATCCCCTGGTGGCATTCGTCGCCGGCTACATCTACGAACACAGCTCCCGCCGTTTCGCTTGGGCCGCGTTGTCATCCGTGGCTGCGGAAATCGTGCTCTTTGCTGGAGGGCTCAGTTGGCTTGCCGTGCTCACTCACTCCGTTACTCTGGCGCTCAAGTATGGTCTCTACTGGTTCGTTTTTGCGGAAGTCATCAAGGTGCTGATGGCCGCCGCCGTCGCCGCTCGCTGGCACCAACGGCCTTCTTCACAACCCTGAACGAACGAGGCCGAACGGAAAGATTTTGCTTCATATCAGGGCATCGCTTTAGCGATGCCGCAAGTCACTGCAATTTGGCCGCCCCTTTAGGGGCCGCGCAACGGAAATCTCACTTTTCCTCGCACCGAAGTTGATAGAACAGGATTACGGAATCTTATGAGTACAGTATCTTCTCCAGTTCGCGAAATCACCGTGGCGCACAGCCCGGACTCCGACGACGCGTTCATGTTTTACGGCTTGGCCACGAACAAAGTTCGTGTGCCCGGACTGAAGTTCACCCATACCCTTTGCGACATCGAGACCCTGAACCGTCAGGCGCAGGAAGGCATCTACGACGTAACCGCGATCTCCTTCCATGCCTTTCCCTACATTCAGGAAAAGTACGCGCTAATGTCCTGCGGCGGCAGCGTGGGTGATGGTTATGGTCCCATGCTCGTTTCCACGCGGCCCTTCACGCCGGACGAAATCAAGAGCAAGAAAATCGCAGTGCCCGGCAAGCTCACCACCGCCTACCTGGCGCTCGAACTGTTCGCGCCCGGCATTGAAGTGGAAGTCGTCCCCTTCGATCAAATCATCCCGCAGATTCTCGAAGGTAAACACGAAGCCGGCCTCATCATCCACGAAGGCCAGCTCACCTACGACAAGTCCGGACTGCACCGCGTCGTCGATCTCGGCCGGTGGTGGCAAAAAGTCACCGGCCTGCCGCTGCCGCTCGGCGGAAACGCCATCCGGCGCTCTCTCGGCCGCGAAACGATGACCAGCGTCACCCAGGCGCTGCGCGAGAGCATTCAGTACGCCATCGATCATCGCGAAGAAGCGCTCTCCTACGCCATGCAGTTTGCCCGCGATCTCGATACCCAACTCGCCGACAAATTCGTCGGCATGTACGTCAACGAGCGTACCCTGGACTACGGCGACGACGGCCGCGAAGCCGTGAAGCGGCTGCTCGAC
>JBEKFN010000134.1:0-10177 GCA_050013295.1 Terriglobales bacterium | reverse complement strand
AGCGACTCTATGTTGTCGTCCGTCTTGCCGGCCATGATCGAGTGCACGCCGCAGGAATTGTTGCCGATCATGCCTCCGAGGGTGCAGCGGTCGTGGGTCGCGGGATCGGGCGCGAAGGTGAGATGGTGCTTCTCGGCTGCCGCGCGCAGATTATCGAGGACGACGCCGGGCTCAACGCGCGCGATGCGGCGCGCGGTATCGATTTCTAGAATGCCCGCCATGTACTTCGAAAAGTCGAGGATGATGGCGGCGTTACAGCATTGTCCGGCGAGTGACGTGCCTCCGCCGCGCGCGAGCAGCGGAGCGCGGTAGTCGCGGCAGAGGGCAACGGCGGCCAGAACGTCTTCTTTGTCGCGGGGAACTACGACGCCGATTGGGACCTGGCGGTAGTTGGAGCCGTCGGTGGCATAGAGGGCGCGGCTGCCGGAGTCGAAGCGGACCTCTCCGCGAAGGTGGCGGCGGAGCGCGGCTTCAAGCGCGGAGTCGTCGAGTTGCGCGGAATGGGCTGGGGGTGGGGCGATGGTTTGCGGCATAGGGCACAGAACATCTTCATGGATACGGGCGTTGTGCGCAAGGGGATTGAAGAGGTCAGAGGGCACATTGTAGAGGTTAAGGTTGGCGAGAGCCGGTCGTTTTCGGCCGCTGAACGGGCGAGGCGCCCGTTCCTCCGCCGTATGAATCCTCACGCGGTGCCGGTTGCCAACGACTGCGTTTGGTGCGAGTATCATAATGCGATGAGCACTGAATGTTGTACCCACTGCAAACAGTCGCACCCGGGCCGGGCCTGCGACTATGACGACCAGGGCGAATGTGCCGAGACCGCTCCGGAACCGGAAACGCAGGCCGCGAACTCCGCTGCGGCGAAGAAGGCTTCCGTCCCGCCCCAGGCGGGTACCAACCGCGCCTGAAACGGGCCCGATTCCCCTTCCTTGGCGGACGGCGTGATGACGCCTCCGTCTGGCGCGATCGAGCCAAAGATCCCGAAGGTCAGGAAACTACCGGCCCTCAGGGGTTAAAGCCCGCTCTTTATTAGCTCCGGGCGGCACGACTGAAGTCGTGCCCTTCCCAAAACCAATTTCGGCGACTTGCGGTATGCCTCAAGGCATACCCTGATACGCAACCGGAGTTTTTCCGCAGGCTCTGAAGCCGTGCCTTCCCGAAACCATTTTATGTTGCTTGCCCGACGTGTTGTTCAGTGTGTAGCTTTTCGCGGACGGAAGTGTCGGGCCGACATATGTTGTCGCATTAAGAACCTCTGTTGTCGCATTAGAATCTCTTGGATCATCGACTTGATGGGAGTACCATATCCCTGCTAAAAATGGCTGGACCAGATCGCTTTTCCCCGATTCTAGTGGTGAAAGACACAATCGCCGGAGCCTTATGAACATTACCGACACAATTGGATTGCTGTTGAAGAACACGGGCAGCCAGCGGGTCGTGTCTGTAACGCCGGATCAGTCCGTCTACGAGGCCATTGAGAAGATGGCGGCGGAGAGCATCGGCGCACTGCTGGTTATATCCCAGGGCAAGTTGGTCGGCATCCTGTCGGAGCGCGATTATGCCCGCAAAGTGATCCTCAAGGGGCACTCCTCGAAGGAGACCTTGGTGCGGGAGATCATGACCAGCCCCGTGGTCTTCGTTACTCGTCAAAACACGGTGGATGATTGCATGGCCATCATGACGAACCTCCGGTTTCGTCATCTTCCCGTGGTCGAGGATGGCGTAGTTGTGGGGGTGGTGTCGCTTGGCGACCTCGTCCGCTGGATCATCTCCGGCCAGGCGCAAACCATACACCAGTTGGAAGGGTATATCACGGGGCGATATCCCGGCTGAGGCGGCCATCACCGGGGCTTGCCACTCCGGCCACTCCGGCAGATTTTTATCTGTTTCGGGCTCGTTCCGGGTTACAATTCAGCGCATAACCACCCAGGTGTGGGGACGTGGGTAGGTCTGTTGCTTGAACGCAATTCAGATTCAGCAAATTCAGGAGACTTGCATGGATGCATCGGCCACTGTGACGAAATCTGAGAATCCACAATCGGTTCAGCGCGAGGATCGCAATACGTGGATTTTCACCGCGTACGCAATTTGTGGGATCGCGTTTTTCGGGGTGTGCGCTTATTACGCTGCGCTGTATTTTGCCCGCTAGTACCGTGACCTCGAAATGTTTATGGCAAGCTGGTGAATTGTAGCGTCGGCATCTTGCCGGCTGTCCCGAGGGCGTCGCGCCCTCGGCGCGGCTGGCGGGGATGCCCGCCGGACAGCTGCCGGGACGGCAGCGCTACAGTCATCACGCATCGGCCGACCCTGTAGTAGAGATCAGACGAACACGGTACTAGTAATTAGGGGCAGGCGTGGTTGCGAACGAATTCGGAACGAGTTTATAGAGGGAGAGAATCGTCGTCGTCGCGATTCTGTTGCTGGTCACGCTTCCTGCCATAGCGAAAAGCCAACCCCACGCCCAAGGTCATGACTCCAAGGGGCGGAGCCACCAAGACTACGACGGCTCTGCTAATGGCCTTTTGCCCATCTTTGGAAGCTGCCGACGCCGAGCTATAGCACATGGCGCAGCCTTGTGCGAACGCGGGGACCGCCCACAAGCACAGAAGCCCGACCAGTAGGGCAGCGCTACGCCTTGCCGCATGCGTCTTTACACGTTGGACCGCAGGTTTCACTTTACCCCCAACGAGAGAATGCGGAACGCATCCGGAAAGAAGACCATCATCATGGCCAGACAAAACACCAGCGAGCACATGGTGAGGTACTTCATGCGCGACACCTCGTACTTCATGTGCATGAAATAGCCGATAATCAGCGCGGCCTTGACGATCGACAGGCACATCAGGATCGACAGCATGCGCTTGGGTTCCATGTTCTGGTAGCCGAGGTAAACTTCGATGGCCGTCAGAACCAGAAGCGTTCCCCACACCCAGAAGAAAGGAGTGACACTGTGGTGGCGTTGCTCTTCGGCCACGCGTGCTTCAATTGCCAGCTGAGAAGCGTCTTCCATAAGTTTATCTTTCCAGACTCCTAGACGATCTTGGTGGACATTATGTAGACGAGGGGGAAGATGAACATCCACACCAAGTCCACGAAGTGCCAGTACAGGCCGGCGACTTCGACATCGGCGGCGTCATAAATCTTCGGCTTCAACCACATAATCAGCGAGCACACGAGGGCGGCAATCAGCAGCACGTGAGCCGCGTAGTGGAACGGACTGTAAGACGGTGTGGCGAGCCACGCGACCAGCCAGCACGCGAAAAGAATCGGGATGAACTTACGCCGCAGCGCGATGACACCGAGATAAACCACTCCCAGCGTGACGTGCAGCATGTGCATTCCCGTCAGCCCAAAAAAAGTTGCCGCGAACTGGGGCACGGTTTTGGATACATCGGCGAATTCGGACGCAACCTCCTGGTGCGGGACTGCCGGGAAGATGGGAAGGCGGAGACCCTCGGAGATGAGATGGCTCCATTCTTTGCCGTGGAGAACGATAAAGCCGACCCCGCACGCCATGGTAGCCAATAGATAGATGAGACGGCTCTTTTCGTTTCCACGTGCCGAGGCGTTGACCGCCATGACCATGGTGAGCGAACTGGTCAACAGGAACGCGGTCATGATGGTGGCATTGACGATGCTCCCGGAGTGGAAGGGCGTCGGCCAATTTGAGATGGAGATGCGTCCATAGCTGTAGGCATACAGCAAGGCGCCGAAGGTCAGCGAGTCGGATAGCAAGAACAGCCACATCCCGACTTTCTTTGAATAGGTGCCAAACAGCGACGGCTCGTATATCTCCGCGACGTTGCTCGGCAATGCAGCTTCCGCCATGCGTTCGGTCTCCTTGTTCTGACTAATAGCGTCCGACTAATAGGGTCTGACTAATAGGGTCTTACTAATGTGGTCTGGCTAGTGTGCGAACTCGAGCAGCGCCAGAATGTAAATCCACAGCAGAGCCATGAAATGCCAATACCAGGCAGTGACATCAACCACGATCCGGCGCGCTGCCAAAGGCCGGTTCAACACGACGGCCGCTCCGGCCGCCAGCAAAGCCATGATTCCTCCGAATAGATGCACGGCGTGCGCGCCGGTGAGCAGATAAACGAAGGAGCTGCTGGGGCCAGTGGCGACGTAGAACCCTCGCGCCGCGAGATCACTCCAGGCCAGCCATTGTCCAGCCAGGAAACAGAATCCAAAAACAATGGTCAGCGCCAGCCAGGGAAAATTCTTTTCGGTGCCCAGAGATACTCCGGGAATGGACTGCACGGGTTCCAGCGCGACTTGCCGCGCAAGTTGTCGCCGCGCACACTCGATGGTTGCGCTGCTCAGCAGCAGCACACACGTATTAACCAGAAAGGGCAGGGTGGGCAGCGGGACGGGGATCCAGTCGTGCACCACGGTGTTGGTGTGCGGGTCGAAAGTCGGCAGCCCCTGACGCACAATATAGGCGCTGGTGAAGGCAACGAACAACATGGTGATTGGCGTCAGAGCTACCGCCAATCCAAGGCGCGCCCGGCGCAAACGCGCTCCGTAGTCAGGCCAGCCGGGATCGGGACGCCCGCCGTCTCCGCCACCTACCACGGGCGGCAGATCGGCGCGTTTCCCCCGGGAGGTTGTGGGGTGGGACGCCGGAATCGTAGGAGTGAAGCTCGCCATACTTCTCTTGGTAATCTCTCTAGTTACTCTTCTAGTCAGTGTGCGACCACGGTTGCCGGATCACTTTGCATCACATAGTCGCGCGGCGCTCCCGGCACGCTGTATTCATATGGGCCGTTATTGACTACCGGCGTACGTCCCCCGAAATTGTCGTGGGGAGGCGGAGTGGCTGTGGTCCACTCCAGCGTGGTTGCCTCCCAAGGGTTATCGCTCGCCTTCGGGCCCTTGAACATGCTCCAGAACAGATTGAAGAGGAAGATCAGCTGAGCGGCGACGGTTACTACCGCCGCGTAAGTCATAAACGTGTTCAGGCCAATCAGGGGATGCAGATAGGCAAGCTCGGTTAGTTGAGAGTAGCGCCGGGGTTGGCCCGCCAGCCCCAGATAGTGCATCGGCATGAAGACGCAATAGGTGCCGATGAGCGTAAGGAAGAAATGGACTCGCGCCATCTTCTCGTTCATCATTCGACCAAACATCTTGGGGAACCAATAGTAAGTCGCCGCAAAGATACCGAAAATAGCGGCTACACCCATGATCAGATGAAAGTGGCCGGGCACAAAGGCGGTGTCGTGCAAGGGGATATCCAGCGCCGGCTGAGCCAGAAACGGGCCGCTCAAGCCGCCGGAAACAAACAACGACACAAAGCCGATGGCAAACAGCATCGGCGAGTGGAACCGAATACGTCCCTTATGAAGCGTCCCCAGCCAGTTAAAGGTCTTGATGGCGGAGGGCACTCCGATCGCCATGGTCATGATGGAAAAGGCAAAAGCCGTGTAAGGACTCATGCCACTCATGAACATGTGATGTCCCCACACCATGAACCCGAGTAGGCCGATTGACAACATGGCATACACCATCGCCTTGTAACCAAAGATCGGCTTGCGGGAAAACGTCGAAAGTACTTGTGAGGCGACGCCCATCCCGGGAAGGATCGCGATGTAAACCTCGGGATGACCGAAGAACCAGAAAAGGTGCTGCCAGAGCAGCGGCGAACCACCCTTATGTCCGGTGAGTTGACCGTTAATGGTGCCCAGCGGCAGAAAGAAACTGGTACCGATGTTGCGGTCCATGAGCAGAAGAATTCCAGCCGAGAGCAGAACTCCAAAAGCCAGCAAGCCCAGGATCGCGGTGATGAACCAGGACCAGCAGGTCAGGGGCATACGCATCATGCTCATGCCCCTGGCGCGCATGTCGAGCGTGGTGGTAATGAAATTGAGAGCACCCATGAGCGAGGCGATGCAGAAAATCGCGATGCTGATGATCCACAGGTCCGCGCCCAGACCCTCACCCGGCCCAGAGGATTGCAGCGCACTCATGGGCGCGTAGCCGGTCCAGCCGTGAAGAGGCGCTCCACCCACTACAAAAAAGGCTGCCAGCATCACGATATAGGCAGTGAAGGTCGTCCAGAACGAGAGCATGTTGAGGACGGGGAACGCCATGTCGGGCGCGCCGATTTGTATGGGCAGGAAATAGTTGCCGAAGCCACCCTGGGGCGCGGTCGTCAGCACGAAAAACACCATGATGGTGCCGTGCATGGTGACCAGGCTGAGATAGGTTTCGGGTTTGATCGCGCCCAGCAACGGCAGGATCGCCGTCGGCCAGATGAGATGGATCCTCATCAGCAGAGAGAGAAACATGCCGACGAAAACCGCAGTGAGCGCGAGGAAGTAGTACTGCAGGCCAATCACCTTGTGGTCGAGACTGAACACCCATTTGCGGATGAAGCCTTGAGGAGCCGCGTGTTGGTGGGATTCCTGGGCAACCATTTATTGTTTCTCCGCCTCTCGATCTGCCAGCCATTTGTCAAACTCGTCCTGGCTGACGACCTTCAACATGCCATGCATCTTGTAGTGGCCTAGCCCGCACAGTTCGGCACAAGTGATTTCGAAGTTACCTGTTTCGGTTGGAGTGAAGTGCATATGGATCGCCAGGCCGGGCACGGCGTCTTGCTTGAAGCGCATGGCAGGAACAAAAAAACTGTGGATCACGTCGTGCGCGCGCAAAATGACTTCCACCTCGCGGTCCACCGGCACCACCATAGTGCCCGTCACCACGTCGTCCTTCGACGCCGGATCCGCGGGGTCCAGACCTAAGGCTGCTTCCCCGCCTGCGGACGGGTCTTCCAATTCAGGCCTGGCGATGCCAAACTTGCCGTCGGGACCGGGATAGCGGAAATACCAGGCGAACTGCATGCCTGTGACCTCGACTCGCGTGGCCCCATCCACGGCCGGACGAAAACGTTCCGCCGCCCAGATGGGACTCCCGAGCAAGTTCAACCCGACGAACAGGATCGCGGTGAGAGTGGTCCAGATGATTTCCAGCTTGAGGTTGCCGTGGGAGTAGTCAGCGCGGGTAGCGGAAGGCTGGTCGCGATATCTCCAGACGAAGTATCCCAACGCCAACTGGGCGGCCACGAAGATCACGCCCATGAGGATGAAGGTCACGGCGAACTGGTGGTCGAGCGCGGCGGTGGCAGCGGAGGCTCCGTGGGGGAACCACCAGGTTTTCGCAACGAAGAAATAAGTGCTGGCCAAGGTAATTAGCCAGATAACACAGAGAATAACTAGCCCCATGTACCAAGACCCCCTACCCCACTCAAGTAAATCGGCTTCCCCCGAGAACGCCGAGACCGATGCGACCGCCGCAGAATGGACGGAAGTGTATCACAGCTCGATGTGATTTGCGCAAGGGGATTCGAGTTCGGTTTTTACGCGAACTGACGATCGATTTTATTTGTTGCGGCGCAACGCTGTGGCGCAAACGTTGTGCCGCAACGTTGTGCCGCACTACGAGCGTTGGCGCATTGACGAACGCGGAGGTTTTGATTAACATCGTGTCCACTTCTGGGGTCGATGGGAAATGGCGCGGATTTCGAAACGTGTTGGGGTAGTCCTTTTCCAACTCGGTGGACCCGATTCATTGGCGGCGGTTGAACCCTTCCTTTACAACCTTTTCTTGGATCCTGACATCATTGACTTCCCGTTTTCGCGGCTGGGCAGGCGGGCGCTGGCGCGGCTGATCTCAACAACACGCGCGAAAAAAGCAGCCCAGCACTACGCGGCGATTGGAGGTTCTCCCATTCGCCGGTTCACCGAACAGCAGGCCGCTGCTCTGGAAGCACGCCTGATGCGCGACGGGGTCGACGCGCGCTGCGTGGTGGCGATGCGCTACTGGCACCCGTTCACGGCCGAGGCGATCGCTCAGCTTCACGATGCGAGACAGGATGCGGAAGTGGACCAAGTCGTGTTGTTACCCCTTTACCCGCAATACTCGAGCACGACGACCGGCAGCAGCTTGAACGAGTGGCGACGTCTTTGGACGGGCGCCGTCCCGACTTCCTGTGTCGCGCCTTTTTATCGTAATCCGATATACATCGCCGCCGTCGTGGAGAGGATTGATGAGGCGCTTGCGCGTTTTGCTCATCCGGAGGCTGTGCCGCTAGTCTTCAGCGCGCACAGTGTCCCGGTGTCGGTGATTGAGAAGGGTGACCCCTACCAGCGGCAAATTGAAGAAACAGTGGGCTTAGTGATGGAGCAGGGAGGATGGTCCAACGATCATCGCCTGTGCTATCAGAGCAAGGTGGGCGCCAGCCGATGGCTGGAGCCGTCGTTGCGCCAGACGCTGCGGCAAGTGGCCTCGGAGAAGCGGTGTGGAGTATGCATCGTCCCAATTTCATTTGTCTCCGACCATGTCGAGACCCTGGGAGAGATTGATCATCATGCGCGGCAGGAGGCCCGGCTTCTCGGCATCGAGCGCTTTGAGATGACGCGAGGCCTCAATGACTCGCCAACATTCATTCAGGCTCTCGCGGCATCGGTGTTGGCAACGATCGGCGAATCGGGAGTAGCGATTCAGGGAGAGGAAAAGATTCAGGATCAGGAAAGGGAAGCGGCGGCGCAGTCCATGGTCGCCGACTGAAGCACGAGAAACAAATTCAGGAAACAGATTCAGGAGAGGATCATGGCAGAAAGCCCGGATGCACCCAAAACACCCCCTGCTGGAGGAGGAGCGGCTACTCCTTATGTTGGTTCGGGTGCGGTGGGCACCTCGAAGGCGGCCGCCTCCGCGGGCGTGGCCGCGGTTGGTCCGGAGGACAGCGCGGTCAACCAGCGCCGCCGCCGGCTGGTATGGGTGTCTGTCACAGCTTTTCTGACGGCATGGTTTCTGGCTTTTTTCCGGTTCTTTCTGCCCCGCACTCTTTTCGAACCAGCAACGATTTTCAAAATCGGCTATCCCTCCGATTACGGGTTGGGTGTGGACACGAAATGGCAGCAGAAATATCGCATCTGGGTTGATCGCAGGCCAGACCGCATCTTTGTCATCTACGCTCGTTGCACACACCTGGGCTGCACGCCGGACTGGAAGGCCAGCGAAAACAAGTTCAAGTGTCCTTGCCACGGTAGCGGCTATGACGATGAAGGGATCAATTTCGAAGGGCCTGCGCCCCGGCCTATGGACCGCGCCTTCGTGCAGCTCGCTCCGGACGGCGAAATCGTCGTGGACACGTCCCGGCTTTATCAGTGGCCTAAGGGTCAGCCGAGCGCGTTCAATGATCCAGGAGCGTTTTTGTCGACATAGGTCTGACTTGAGCTCGCTTGAAGAGTGAACGGCCCATTGGTGGAACTCGCCAGATGCGCCAGCAGAAAAGAGAGAAAATGGCAGAAGAGAATAGCTCGAACGGCAAGAACGGGAAGAACGGGAAGACAACCGGCATCCTGGAGCGAGTGGCCACAGGGGTGAAGGCCGACGTGCAGTCGCTCAAGACCGACTTGCCGGCCAAGGCCAAGGAACAGGTCGATCTTCTCAAGGACCCGACCAAGACTCAGGTTTTCACCTCCATCTTTCGCCACAAGCACGACGACACCCCGCGCAATCGCGCCTTGGGCGTGCTGTCGAACGTCTTTCTGCATTTGCATCCGGCCAAGATCAACCGCGATGCGGTGCGCTACAGCTACACCTGGGGCATGGGAGGAATCACTTTTTTCCTGTTCATCATCCTCACCTACACGGGCGTGTTGCTGATGTTCTATTACCACCCCAGCAAGGTGCAGGCGTTTCGTGACGTTCTCTATCTTGAGCACGATGTCCCCTTCGGAAAGATTCTTCGTAATATGCACCGTTGGGCCGCGCACCTGATGGTGATTGGCGTGTGGCTGCATATGTTCCGCGTATTTCTAACGGGCTCGTACAAAAAGCCGCGTGAATTTAACTGGAACATTGGCGTGCTGCTTCTGGTGTTTACCTTGCTGCTTTCGTTTACTGGTTATCTTCTGCCTGATGATCAACTCGGGTTCTGGGCTGTGACTGTTGGCACGAACATGGCCCGAGCCACACCGCTGCTCGGACATGAAGGGCCGTTTGGCTCGATGCTGGGCATGACTCCTTACAACGATGTGCGCTTCGGTCTTTTAGGCGGATCGATCGTGGATGCGAACGCGTTGCTGCGTTCCTATATCTGGCATTGCATCGGCATTCCGATCGTCGCTTCGATCCTGATGATTGTGCATTTCTGGCGCGTGCGGAA
>JBEKFN010000133.1:0-10186 GCA_050013295.1 Terriglobales bacterium | reverse complement strand
TCGCTTTTGAACTGGGAAATTTCACTGACCGTGATCGCCGCCATCTTGACCTTGATCGGATACTCCAATAACGACACCATCGTGGTGTTTGACCGCATACGGGAGAACATCAAGCTGCTGCGGCGGGAAAAGCTGGCGGACATTGTCAACAAAAGCATTAATCAGACTTTGAGCCGAACGATCTTGACTGCGGGGCTGACCTTCCTTACGGTGCTTGCGCTGTTCCTTTTCGGCGGCGAGGTGCTGCATGGATTCAGCTTCGCCCTGGTCATCGGAATCCTCATCGGGACTTATTCCTCGATCGCGATTGCCGCCCCGATTCTGGTGGCGTACCAGGATTGGCGGGGCGGGCGAGGCAAGAAGCCGATGGCCATTCCGATGCGGTCGGGTAGCGGCCCGGCGCAGCCGAAGGAAAAAGTTAAGGTCTAAATCCGGGCCATCTGGCGTAAAATCATTGACCTGCCCGGAGAGGCAGGAGTTCGCAGGGGGAAGCTGCGAAAGAGTGGGAGCAAAGAGGATGTGGCCGGTGTCTAAATTCTCGTAATGCTCTGGTGTGCGTAGGAGAAGCTTATGTTTGAAGACAGCCTTATTGAGTCAGGGAACAGGTTCAGGGCCAAGCGGCGGTTGAGCACCACGATCCTTTCCTTCGTGCTGCAGGTCATGCTCATCGGGATACTTATCCTGATCCCCCTGATTTATACCGACGCGTTGCCCAAGACGCAGCTGATGACCTTCCTGGTGGCGCCCCCACCGCCGCCCCCGCCACCACCCCCTCCGGCGGCCGTTGCCGTTAAGGTGGTGAAGATGCAGAGCGAAGTCATCAACGGCCAGTTGCGTACCCCCACCAAGATTCCAGAAAAAATTCAGATGATCAAAGAAGAGGAAGCGCCCCCGGATCTGGGTGGTGGCGGCGTCCCGGGTGGCGTCCCGGGGGGCATTCCCGGAGGCTCGGCGGGCGGCGTGATCGGGGGCATCATCAGTTCGACCCCGGTAGCTGTGCCGAAAATCGCGACTCCAGCGCGCATCCGCGTTTCGTCGGGCGTGTCGACCGGTCTTTTGATCAAGAAGGTTACGCCTAATTATCCGGCCCTGGCAAAACAGGCCCGCATTCAGGGGCATGTGCTGCTACAGGCGGAAATCAGCAAGGACGGCACGATTCAGAACCTGCAGTTGATTAGCGGGCACCCGATGCTGGCGCCGGCAGCGATTGAGGCCGTAAAGCAGTGGCGATATAAGCCATATCTGCTCAATGGCGAGCCGGTGGCGGTGGAGACGCAGGTGGATGTGGTCTTTAGCTTGTCGGGAGGCTAGATTCTCCGGTGAGCTTTTTGAAGGTTTCAAGGTTTCGAGGTTTCAAGGATCACAAGTCAAGATTGTTTTGGCTCTGAGACCTTGAAACTATGAAATCTCGTTATTGGTTTGTGGCGGTTTAAGGCCCTCCCCGTCCCACCTTTTGCCGAGACGGGAAGCCGTGGTGCGGTTGGCATGCGCGGGCAATTCCGCCGTTGGTTTTCTGCATCAAACGATTCTGATCATGCTGCGAACCGCTAGTTGGCAACAGTTGTTGGCAACAGGGGGCCCGGATCGCTGTATAGTGGAATGACTGGCTGAGAAGAGTTCGAAGCGAGTTCCAAACAGTTCTGAGGAGGAGAAGCAACTCATGGTAGTGAACCTGGCAGCAGTCGCACTGTGCAATTTCCATCTTTTCGCCGCCTGGCTTTTACAAGACAACAGCTCGGTCGGTTGGGACCCGATTTCGCTCTGGAAGCAGATGGGCATTCTGGCGAAAGTCGTGGTTATCATTCTGTTCATCATGTCGGGGTGGTCGATCGGCGTGATGATTGACCGCTGGATGGCTTTCAACGCGGCGCGCAATCAGTCCCGCTCGTTCGCTCCCGCGGTAGCCGGAGCGCTGCGCGAAGGTAAGATTGACGAAGCGATCAAAGTCGCCGAGCGCAATAAGAAGAGTCACCTGGCCAAGGTGGTTACCGCGGGCCTGATGGAATTCAAGGCCCACCAGGATAGCCCGGGTGAAATTCCGGGCGAGACCATTGAAGCTTCCAAGCGCGCCTTGGAGCGCACCGAAGCCATCGTCCACGCCGAACTGAAACGTGGCTTGGGCGGATTGGCGACCATCGGTTCGACGGCTCCCTTCGTGGGACTGTTCGGAACCGTGGTCGGCATTTTGAACGCCTTCAACGGTATTGCCAAGGAAAAGGCAACCGGCTTGGCAGCGGTCGCGGGCGGCATTTCCGAAGCGCTCGTCACCACGGCAGTCGGCTTGTTCGTGGCGATTCCGGCGGTCATGATGTTCAACTATCTGACTGGCCGCGTGGAAGCGTTCGACGTGGAGATGGATAACTCGTCGAGCGAACTGATCGATTACTTCCTGAAGCGCCGGAGCATGCGCCGGTCGTAGTTCCAAGGGCCGCACCCATGAGTTGCTGGTGGAGGGACGGGCGTCTCGCCCGTCCGGCCGGGCGGGGACGCCCGGCTCTCCATCGAGCAAGTTTGGGGCGACAGCAGTAGCAATCACATGGTCGCGGCACTAGGGCAAGCGCAGGCAGGAGACAGAATTCCATGGCATTAGCAAAGCGAAACGAAGGGGCCAACGTCACCTCCGACATCAACGTCACGCCGATGGTGGACGTGATGCTGGTACTGCTCATCATCTTCATGGTGGTTACGCCCATGTTGCAACATGGCGTCCCGGTGGACATGGCCAAAGTTAATAATCCGACGGATATGCACGACGCCGACAAGGAAGACGCGCTGCAGATTGCCATCACTCGCGATGACAAGGTCTTCTTCGGGAACGATCTCATCAAGCCCGACGATCTGACCCAGAAGATTAAGGACAAGTTGACGAACCGGACCGACAAGCGGGTCTTTCTCAAAGCCGACATGCGGGCGAAGTTCGGCTGGGTGGTCGAAGTCGTCGACAATGTGCGCGCCGCCGGGGTGGACCAGCTTGGCCTATTGACGGATCAGAGAAAGTCCGGAAACCTTACCCCACCGCCAGGCGCCACTTCGCCGACGGGTGGGCAATAGCACGCAATCGTAAATAGGAGATCGAATTATGAGTATGGCAGTCGGCGCCAAGGGTGGTCAGAACGCGAACATGAACGTCACGCCGCTGATTGACGTTTTGCTGGTGCTGCTGATCATTTTCATGGTGATCACGCCACTGACGCCCAAAGGTTTGGAGGCGTTGGTGCCCCAGCCTCCGCCGCCCAATCAGAAACAACAGGCCACGCCCGATCGCACCATCGTGGTGCAGTTGATTGACCACGGCGCCGGCAATCCCCCCGGTCTCAAGATCAATCAGGACGAGGCTACTTGGGAAAATCTGCAGGGACGCTTGGAAGATATTTTCAAAACCCGCGCCGAGAAGGTCATGTTCGTGAAGGGCGATGACAATGTGCCCTTCGCGGACGTCGCCAGCGTTATTGATATCGCGCATTCGGCCGGCGTCGACAAGGTCGGTTTGATCACAGCCAGAATCGAAGCGGGCGGCTAGAATCGGGCGATCGGGTCATCGGATGATCTGAGCACGATGATCCGATGGCGAAAGACTTGCATCCCGGTCTTGCGCCTCGCTGGTTGCTCCGCCTCAGGTTTTTTCCGACACTCCGCAGCAAAGGGAGATTCATAAAGCAATGAAAACTACGCAAAGGCTTTTGGTGGTGTTCGCCGCCGCATTGATGCTGCTCTCCGGCACGGGCTGCAACAAGCTTAAGGCGCGCGACCACCTCAACAAGGGTGTGCAGGCTTACAAGAATTCCAAGTTCGAGCAGGCGATCGACCACTTCCAGCAAGCCGTCGCGCTGGACCCGACTCTTATCAATGCCCGACTGTATCTGGCCACAGCTTTTGCCCAGCAATACATTCCGGGCGCCGATACTCCCGAGAACAACCATTATGGCGAGCAGGCGATTGACCAGTACAAGCAAGTGCTGCAGGTCGATCCCAAAAACATCAACAGCATCAAGGGCATCGCCTATCTCTACTTGCAGATGAAGAAATTCGACCTGGCCAAGGAGTACTACAAGAAAGCTTCCCAGGTCGATCCCAACGATCCCGAACCTTATTACTCGGTCGCGGTCATCGACTGGACGCAAACCTACGTGCCGCGTCAGGAAGAGCGCGCCAAGCTCGGCATGAAGCCCGATGACTCTCTGCCGGCCAAGGACAAGAAGGTCTGTGCCACGATGAAGGAAACAAATACCGCCAACGTTCAGGAAGGTATCGATAACCTGAACAAAGCGCTGCAGCTTCGTCCCGATTATGACGACGCCATGGCCTACATGAACCTGATGTACCGGGAACGCGCCGATATCCAGTGCGATGACCCGGCCGCCCGCGCTGCCGATCTGAAGACCGCCGACGAGTGGGTCGACAAAACCATGGCCACCAAAAAAGCCAAGGCAGAAAAACAGCCGGGCGCAGGCGGCATCGTCATGGATCAGAACAAGTAAAGGCGCTGGTGTGAGGACGGGAGCCCTCGCGTTCAACCTAAGATGTTCAAGAAGATCCTGATCGCCAATCGAGGAGAGATTGCGGTGCGCGTCATGCGGGCGTGCCGCGAAATGGGCATTGCCACTGTCGCCGTCTATTCCGATGTCGACCGCGCTGCGCTCCATGTCCGGAAGTCCGACGAGGCCTACCACATCGGACCGGCTCCAGCCTCCGAGTCTTATCTGCGGATGGACAAGATTCTCGACGTCGCGCAACGCTCGGGCGCCGAGGCGATCCATCCCGGGTACGGCTTCCTCTCGGAAAACGCGAAGTTCGCGCAGGCGTGCGGCGATGCGGGCGTGAAGTTTATAGGGCCCACTCCGCACTCCATGAGAATGATGGGCTCGAAAACCAGCGCTCGTCAGGAGATGGAAAAAGCCGGCGTGCCCTTTGTTCCCGGAACCTCGCGCGGCCTTGCCTCTCCTGAAGAAGGCGAAGAAGTCGCGGAGCGGGTCGGCTACCCCGTGATGCTGAAAGCCGCGGCCGGCGGCGGTGGCAAAGGCATGCGCCTGGTGCACACGCGCCAGGAACTTCGTTCCGCCCTCGAATCGGCGCAGAGCGAAGCGCAGCGTTCTTTCGGCGACAGCGAAGTCTATATCGAGAAGGCGATCGTCAATCCTCGCCACATCGAGATGCAGATACTGGCCGACGAGCACGGCAATACCGTCTGGCTGGGTGAGCGCGAATGTTCTATCCAGCGCCGCCACCAGAAAGTTCTCGAGGAGGCGCCTTCGCCGATTGTCGATCCCGACATGCGCCGGCGCATGGGCGAAGTGGCCGTCAAAGCCGCGCAGTCGGCCAACTACACCAATGCCGGCACTGTCGAATTCCTGGTCGATCAGCAAAAGAACTTCTACTTCCTCGAGATGAACACGCGCCTGCAGGTGGAACATCCGGTCACCGAGTTGACCACCGGACTCGATCTGGTGCACCTGCAGATCCACATCGCGGCCGGCGAGAAGCTGCCCTTCACCCAGTCCGACCTGGCGATTCGCGGGCACGCCATCGAGTGCCGCATCTACGCCGAAGACCCCGACAACAATTATTTCCCCAGCCCGGGCAAGATTACGGTGCTACTCCAGCCCTCTGGACCGGGAATCCGCCGCGATAGTGGCATGTACGAAGGCTGGAATGTCCCCATGGATTACGATCCGCTGCTCGCCAAACTGATTGGCTACGGAAGCGACCGGCAGCAGGCCATCATGCGACTGGAGCGGGCGCTCTACGAATATTTCGTGGCCGGCATCAAGACCAACATTTCGCTATTCCAGCGCATCCTCGGCGACGCCGATTTCCGGGCCGGAAAACTCGACACCGGCTACCTTGATCGGCTGCTCGCGAAAAACAACCGGGCCGCCACGGCGCGCGGAGCGGAGCCCCAAATCGAAGCGCTCGAGACGATCGCGGCCATTGCCGCCGGCATGTTCGCGGTGCTCGATCCCGCTTCGCCCGCCAACAAGAATGGGAACACCGGCGGGCCGGCTTCGGTTCCATCCAACTGGAAACAGAAGGGACGCTCGGAAGCGCTGCGCTGATCTTATGGTTTATGAAATCATGGTGGGGGGCAAACCGCACCGGCTGGAGCTGGAAAAAGCCGCGGGCGGATGGGAGTGCCGCTTGGACGGCCAAGCGGTCCCTATCGACGCGTTAATCCCGCGCCGTGACGTTTTGTCCCTCCTGGTCGACGGGCACGCCTACGAAATTAAGCGCGAGCAGACCGCCACCGATCTCCACATGTGGGTGGGCAGTTCCCGCTTCGTGGTCGAGTTGCGCGATCCGCGCTCGCTGCGCTCACGCCAGAAAGCGGGCGGAGACGAAAAGGGACCGAAAAAAATTCTTGCCCCCATGCCCGGCCGCGTGGTGCGACTGCTGGTCGCGGAAAATTCGGAGGTCGAAGCCGGGCAGGGCATCGTCGTAGTCGAAGCGATGAAAATGCAAAACGAAATCAAGTCGCCAAAAAAGGGAGTCGTGAAAAAAATATCGGCGACCCCTGGTGCGGCGGTGAACCCGGGCGACGTCTTGGCCATTGTGGAATGAAGCAGTCGGCTAATGAGTCGGAAGATCCCTCACAAGCAACATTGCTTACCAAAAGGTAGGCTTTAGCCCATGGGAAAGTCCGATCTCCGTCCACAGCGCCTGAAGGCGCGGTCATAGCGCACCTGTTTGGCATGCCTGAAGGCATGCCCTGATACGAACCGTACTTGCACGATGGGCTGCTAATCAAGCCTACTGCCCAAACCGTCCGCAGCCTCAGCACTTACGTCATCTCTAACAACCCTCGCGCCGCGCGTACCATGGAAGGCAGCGACAGATAGAACCGCAACCGCGGGAGGTCTCTTCGTGAAGGTGCAGCGCATCATCAGTTTCGCAACCCTGGCAATCTCGATTCTTACGCTCGTCCTCGTATTAAAACGGCCCGCGCCGGTTGCGCCCGCGGCCGCGCCAGCTGCGGCTGCCGCCAATGCGCAGTCTTTTCAGGAAAAGGTGAACCGGCTGGAGCAGCCCAGGGTGGTCGGCGAAGGCGAGAGCGAAGTCCGCATAAATGCCGGAGAATTGTCGGCTGCGCTCGCGCAAGCTGCCGGAGTGCTGCCCGCAACCACGGCTGCGCCCGCGAACGGTTCCACCAGCGCTCCCTCCAGCCCTGCCGCGGCAGGCCCAGCAACGGAGTTCCCCGGCGCGGTTCCGAATATCAAGGATTACCAGGTCTCCATGGATGGAGACATCGTTCGCGGTCAATTTCTCACCCAGATCGCCGGGAAAGACGTCTACCTCACCCTAGCCGGACATCTCGGCGCCAAAGATGGTTACGCCACCTTCGATGCCACCGAGGTCAAGGTCGGCGATCTCTCCGTGCCCGCGTCGCTGGTCAACGAGGTCTTGCAGAAAAAACTCGCGGAACAGCACGATCAGCTCAAGCTGCCCAATAATGTGAAAGACCTCAAAGTCGAAAACGGCGAACTGGTATTCGTGGAAAAATAACGGCTACGAGCTACGAGCCGCGAGCAAACAAAGATTGGGGATTCGCTCGTAGCCCGAAGCTCGTAGCTCGTAGCTCACAGCTCGAACCACAGAGGAGCACAGAGAAACTTATCTGAAGACGACCACCCGGCAGAAAGTGCCCGCCACCTACGAAATCATCCGCCTGTAAAGCAAAATTTGCCCGGCGTGCTACACGATGGTTTCCTTTTCACAGAGTCTTCTAATCTCCATCTAATCTCTTTCTAACCGCATCCATTTCAAATCAGCGGTATGACGAGTTTCCCGATCCCGCCCAACTATGCTCCCGGCTATGCTGAGCACATCCTGGTGGCCAGCCCCAGTACCGTCGTGCGCCGGCACGTGCTCGAAAGTCTACGTTCCCCGGTCCGGCGCTTCGAGCAGGCCAGCGGCGGAGCCGAAGCTCTGGTCCATTTGGAGAGCGGGAGTTGGCAGGTGCTCGTTCTCGATCGCCACCTGCCCGACCTTGACGCCGAGGAACTGAGCCACACCGTGCGGCAGCGATATCCGGGAATCGAAGTCGTGCTGCTCGATCCAGAGCTCGATTCAGAAATCGATTCAAAGAGCGATTCAAAGAGCGATTCAAAGAGCGATGCCGAAACCGAGCCCGAAGAGAAAGCGGACCTGCTTCGGGAAATGTGGCCGGCCGCGTTCCCCGTTGATAACAACGAAAACCAGCACCAGGAAAACGACCAGGGCGATGCCGCAGACGAGGTTGTGCCCGCTGCCTGCGCCGCTCAGTCCATTCTCGAAGCACCCTTGCCCGGAATGATCGGCAAACTCACGCATCATGCAGCCGGTGTATCGTCTGGCGCGCCTGCTGGCGCCGCGCAACACCACCGTGCTCGTCACCGGCCCGACCGGCTGCGGCAAAGAAGTCGTCGCCCGCGCGATTCATCAGTTGAGCCCTCGCGCCGGGCGCGCCTTCGCGGTGGTCAATTGTGCCGCCATTCCCGAAACCCTGCTCGAAGCCGAACTTTTCGGATACGCCCGCGGCGCCTTCACGGGAGCTATGCAAGCCTATGCGGGAAGAATCCAGGCGGCGCAGGGAGGCACGCTCTTCCTCGACGAAATCGGGGAGATGCCGTTGAGCCTCCAGCCCAAGCTGCTGCGTTTTCTGGAGCAGAAAGAACTGCAGCGCCTGGGCAGCGCCGAAGTCGTGCGCGTCGATGCGCGCGTCGTCTCGGCCACCAATGCGCACCTGCTGTCCCTGGTTCGCGAGGGAAAGTTCCGCGAGGATTTGTACTACCGTCTTGGCGTCTTCCCTGTCGAAATTCCGCCGTTGCGCGACCGGTCCGAAGATATTGCGCCACTGGCCGCGCACTTTCTCGCAAAATATGCCTCACGCCTGCCCGCGCCGCAATTGTCCGCGCCTGCCCTGCAACTGATGAAAACACAGCCTTGGGCCGGGAACGTTCGCGAACTGCAGAACGTGATCGAACGCGCGCTGATCCTCTCGGAAGATCAAGCGGTGATTCGCCCCGAACATTTGTTATTGAGTCATTGAATCATTTTGTCATTGAATCATTGGGCGATTGGAACAACTGCGAAACGTCTGAATGACAAAATGACTCAACGACCCAATGATTCAATACTTCGGGCAATAGGTCGTCTTCATCCGCACTCCGCATAAGCGCGATCTAAGGCAATTTATGCCGGGCTGGCATCGCTCTTGCAGAGCGATCTTCATGTCCACCACTTTTCCAGCACCACGAGATCCGGGGCGCGACCCCGAGCATCCGCTGGCCCGCGCCTTTGCTTCGTTCACCGAGGCGGCGGGTTCGCTCGAGCGTACTTATGGGCAACTACAGGGGCAGGTGGCTCATCTTCGCCAGGAACTGGAAGTCACGAACCGCGACCTGGCGACCAGTCTGGAAGAGAACCACCGCATCCGCGAACGCCTGCGCCGTATTCTCGAAGGCTTGCCGTGCGGCGTTCTGGTGATCGAAGCGGGAGCCCGGATTTCGACTCTCAATCCCGAGGCAGCCCGCCTGCTCGGCGCGAGCTTCGAATCGGCCGCCGCGTTGCCCGCCGCACTTTCCGCGGCACTCGATCGGGCTCGCCAGACGGGCGAAGAATCCGAATTGGCGCTATTGTTGCCGCCTTCTGGGTTGGATTCGTTTTCTCTGGATTTAGAGCAGTCCTCTTCGAGTCAGTCTGGTTTGAGCCAGTCTGGTTCGAGTGAGGCCGATCCCGCGTGGGTCGCCATCCGCCACGCGTGGCTGGAGCAAGGTCCGGCCCACGCCACTTCGGTATTTATCCTGCGCGACGTCAGCGAGGCGAAGAAGCTGGAACACGATCGTGAGCATCTTCGCAGGCAGCAGGCGCTCGTCGAAATGTCGGCCCTGCTCGCGCACGAAATCCGCAATCCCCTGGGCAGCCTTGAACTGTTCGCCGGACTCTTAGCCGAGGCTAATCTCGAAGGCGAAAGCCGGCGCTGGATCGAGCACGTCCAAGCGGGGCTGCGCACGCTCTCCGCCACCGTCAACAACGTGCTTCACCTGCACAACACGCCCCAGCCCGAGCTTGCACCAACCGACGCGGGCCAACTCCTCGACTGGGCCTACGATTTTCTCCTGCCGCTGGCGAAGCAGGCGCGCGTCGAAATGCAGATCGTCAACGGCCTGCATGGGGTCGCCATTCATGCCGACCGGCACCGCCTCGAGCAGGT
>JBEKFN010000132.1:0-10196 GCA_050013295.1 Terriglobales bacterium | reverse complement strand
AGCGACGCCGATCCCGCGCACTCTGCATATGTCACTGGTTGGGCTGCGCGACATGAGCGTGATCGAAACGCCGCCCAAAGACCGCATGGCAATTCAGACCGTGGTTGCGAACTGGGACGAAAAGCTCATCCAGTCGGCGATCGAACAGGAACTCGACCGCGGTGGCCAGGTTTATTTCGTGCACAACCGCATCGAGACAATCTGGGAGATTGCGGCCAAGATTCAAACCATGGCTCCGAACGCCCGCATCGCCGTAGGCCACGGGCAGATGGGCGAAGGCGAGTTGGAGAAAGTGATGCTGAAATTCATGCATCACGAGGCCGATATCCTGGTCTCGACCACGATAATCGAGAACGGCCTCGACATCCCGCTCTGTAACACGATCGTGATCAATCGCGCCGACCGGCTTGGCTTGTCGGAGCTTTATCAGCTTCGCGGACGGGTTGGGCGCTCGAACCGGCGCGCTTACGCATACCTGCTTCTGCCCTCCGAAATCGAGCTGACGCCTGTCGCCCGTCGGCGTCTTGCCGCTTTGAAAGAGTTCTCGGACCTCGGCGCCGGCTTCAAAATCGCCGCGCTTGATCTCGAACTGCGGGGCGCGGGAAATCTTCTCGGCGGCGAGCAGAGCGGCCACATCGAAGCGGTGGGATTCGAACTTTATACGCAGATGTTGGAGCGTGCCGTACGCGAAATGAAGGGCGAGGCGGGCGTTGAAGTCACGGAAATTCAGCTCAACCTTGGGCTGAACATCCGTATTCCGTCCGACTATATAAAAGAAGAGAACCAGCGCCTGCGGATGTACAAGCGCGTCGCCGGAGTCGAGACCGAGTCGCAGTTGCACGACGTGCGCTCAGAGCTGATCGATCGCTATGGCGAAACGCCCAGCGCTGTCCGCAACCTGCTGGAGTACGCCGCGCTTAAACTGCAGGCGATGCGGGTCGGCGCCAATGCTATTGAGCGTAAGCGCGAGTTCGTGAGCATCAAGTTCAGCGCCAATGCGGCGATTGATCCGGGGAAGCTGGCGCGCTTTGTGGCGTCGCAGCGCGGGACGCAGTTTACTCCGGACGGGACGCTGAAGTTCTCGATAAAGATCGACAGCGCCGGAGGAATCCTGCAAACGCTGCGCGATCTGCTGGAAGAACTGGCGGCCCACGAAGAAGCGGTGCGCCAGGTATAAAGGCCAGCGGTTACAATGATTCCGCAATGAAGCCGACGCACGAACGACGAACGAATAGCGACCGCCGCAAGATCCGGGCCGTCCGCAAAGCGATTTTTCCCGCCGCCGGATTGGGCACGCGCTTTCTCCCGGCCACCAAAGCCCAGCCGAAAGAGATGCTGCCGCTGGTCGACAAGCCCATCATTCAGTATGGCGTGGAAGAGGCAGTGGCGGCCGGATGCGACCAGATCATCATCATCACCGGGCGCGGCAAGAGTGCTATCGAAGATCATTTCGACGTCAGCTACGAGCTGGAGAAAATGCTCGAAGAAAAGGGCAAGTACGACTTGCTCAAGATCGTGCGCCAGATTTCGGACATGATCTACGTGGCCTACGTGCGCCAGAAAGAGGCGCTGGGCCTGGGACACGCCGTGCTCACCGCGCGTGAATTGATTGGCGACGAACCCTTTGCCACGCTGCTCGCCGATGACGTCATCGATGCAAAAGTGCCGGTGCTCAAGCAGTTAATGGACGTATTCAACGAGAAGCACTGTTCCGTGATCGCGACACAGATCGTCGACGGACCGGCGATTTCTTCTTATGGCGTGCTGAAGGCGAAAGAAGTCGCGGGCTCCGGTGGCAAACTCTATGAAGTTCTTGACCTCGTGGAAAAGCCGAAAGTCGCGGATGCGCCTTCGAATCTGGCCGTGATCGGACGCTACATTCTGACGCCGACGGTCTTCGAGACGCTCTCCGACATCAAGCCGGGCGCGGGCGGCGAGTTGCAACTCACGGACGGCCTGCGCGGGCTGCTAAAGCGCGAGAAGCTGTATGCCTACGTCTACGAAGGCCGCCGCCACGATACTGGCGACAAACTCGGCTTCCTCAAAGCCACGGTGGAATTTGCGCTGAAACGCGAAGATCTGGGCGGAGAGTTCCGGGAGTATCTGAAAAAGTTGAAGCTGTGAATGTGTGGTGACGGGGCTTGGTCCCGTTCTGCGGGGCAGAGCCCCGCCACCACACAAACTTCGCGTTAGTCTTTGGTCGTCGCTTTCATTTTCTTCGATTTTTCTTCCACGCCGCGCGCCAGCTTCTCTTTGTGCACCGCCAGTTTTTTCGTGACGGACGCGTCGGCCACACCAATAATCTGTGCTGCGAGGATCCCAGCATTCGTTGCGCCGGGCTTGCCGATAGCGACGGTTGCTACCGGAATGCCCGCCGGCATTTGTACTGTCGCCAGCAAGGAATCCAAGCCCTGCAACGAAGTGGAAGGGATCGGGACGCCGATGACCGGCAAGGTTGTGTGTGCCGCAATTACACCCGCCAGGTGCGCCGCTCCGCCTGCGCCCGCGATGATCACGCGAATGCCACGTGCGGCGGCCTTGCGGGCATAATCTGCCGTGCGGTCGGGAGATCGATGGGCTGAAGTTACATCGATCTCGTATGCAATCCCGAACTCATCGAGAGCCTTTCCGGCTTCGCGCATGATCTCCAGATCGGAGTCACTCCCCATCACGATGGAAACTAGTGGCTGGCTCATGATTGTTGGCGTCCATCCCAAGTCGATCTGAGTTTGCTGTGATTCATCGCGCGAAACACGATCCTATTTCTTCTTCAACGCCCGCGCCGCAATATCTTTGCGATAATGTGCGCCCTCGAAGCTGATCTTCGCGCACGCGTTATAAGCGCTCTGCACCGCCGTTTGCAACTCCGCAGCCCGCGCCGTCACTCCGAGTACTCGTCCACCGGAAGTATAGAGAAAACCGGCACGTTTCGTGGTGCCGGCATGGAAGACTTTTACGCCGTCCAACTTTGCCGCAGCCTCGAGGCCGTCGATTTTCTTGCCCGTCTCGTAGGCTCCCGGATAACCGCCCGAAGCCATCACCACGCATACCGCCGCATCGTTCGACCACTTGAAATCGCCGTCGCTGGTGCGGCCGTCGATTGACGCCTCGATTGCTTCAACCAAGTCGCTTTCGAGGCGCATCAAAATAGGCTGGGTCTCCGGATCGCCGAAGCGGCAGTTGAATTCGAGCACCATGGGGCCGCGCGCGGTCATCATCAGGCCGCAATAGAGGACGCCTTTGTACTCCGCTCCTTCGGCCTTCATGCCGGCGATGACCGGCCGCACGATGTGGGCGAGCAGCCAGTCGCGCATCTGGTCGTCCACGATAGTCCGCGTCGTGTAGGCACCCATGCCACCGGTGTTGGGGCCGGTGTCGCCGTCGCCCACGCGCTTGTGATCTTGCGCGGCGACCAGCGGCGCCACCCGTTCGCCGTCGCTCACGACCAGAAACGAGAGTTCGTCGCCTTCGAGAAACTCTTCCAGCACCACCCGCGATCCGGCGTCGCCCAGCATCCTGCCGCTGAGCATTTCATTGGCGACGGTCGAGGCCTCATCTTTGGTCTTGGCGATGACCACGCCCTTGCCCGCAGCCAGTCCGTCGGCCTTGACCACGAGCGGAGTATGGAAGTGCGGCAGCGCATCGCGCAGCTGCTCCGAAGAATCGCAGATCGCGTAATGCGCGGTCGGAATGCGGTGGCGTTGCAGGAATTCCTTGGCAAAGCTCTTGCTGGTTTCGAGCTGCGCGGCGGCGCGGGTTGGGCCGAATGTGCGCCATCCTCGCCGCGTGAATTCGTCCACCAGCCCGAGCATCAGCGGCAATTCCGGCCCCACGATTGTGAGATCGGGCTGGATCCGATTCGCGAGTGCGATCATGGAGTCGAGGCTCTTTAAGTCCACCGCGACGCACTCCGCCTCGTCGGCAATCCCGCCGTTGCCGGGCGCGCAGTAAATTTTCGCAACCCGAGGCGACTGCCGGAGCTTCCACACCAGGGCGTGCTCGCGTCCGCCGCTGCCGATGACGAGGATCTTCATAGTCGAGACATTCAAGAGTAGGAGCGGATGATGATGATGTCAAACGAGGGAGGTCAGAGGTTAGAGGTCAGATTGCAGAGGTGAAAATTGAAACGGCACTCGCCCCCGGGTTTTCGCTAAAAACCCTTTCACTCCGAGGGGGTGAACCTCTGCAATCTGACCTCTGACCTTTGACCTTTGACCTCTGCAATCTTTCGGTTAACTGTGCTTAACCTTCGCCGTATAATACGGTCCACGTGATCACAGTTTCCAAAGAGGACTACCTTAAGGCGATTCTCGAGGCCGAGAGCGAAGGGGAACCCGTCATTTCGGCCACGCTTGCGCACTGGCTCAAAGTGTCTCCCCCGGCCGTAACGATGGCGGTGCGCCGGCTGAAAAAAGACGGTCTGGTGCGGGTGCATGCCGGCGGCCGCGTTCGCCTGACCCCTGCCGGACGAAAGATCGCCCGCAAGCTGACGGTTCGCCACCACCTGATCGAGCGCATGCTCGCAGAAATTTTCGGAATGGAATGGTACAAAGTCCACGACGAGGCGGAACGTTTGGAGCACGCGGTCTCGCCAGATTTCGAGGCCAGGCTGCTCGCCAAACTCGGGCGTGGAGTCGCGTGTCCGCACGGCAATCTGACCGAACTGGAGAGTCCCGCCAGCCGGCGCCGCCGCGGCCTGGTCCTGCTTGCGCAGGCTGAACCCGGCGAGAACTTTCAGGTAAGCGGCATCTATGAACGAGATCGCAGCCTGCTTGAGTTTCTGGAACAGCGCGGTATTCGCCCCGGCGCCAAAGTTCATGTCGCGCATCGCAATTACGACCAGACGCTGACCCTGACCACCACGGCCGGCCGGGTTTCCCTAGGCGTGTCCGCCGCGGAAAAGGTTTGGGTCAAATCGGCGGATGGGAAGGGCGTGACCAAGGGCTGAAGGGCCTCCGTCGCTGCGCAGTCCCCGATTGCGAAGAACCGGCGGCGCAGCTAAAACCGTCCCCGGATGCGAAGCCTGCGTTTTTCCGCTGCTTGATAGCGCAAAATTCATTAACCGTAGTTTATGTCCTGATGTATACTTGCGCTAATTTACCAGTGGGTGGCATTGCCCGTTCTCCCTTTCGCACTGCATCGATCGAATGAAAGAACCAAAGACAGCGTCGGAGCCGCGAGGAGGAGCCATACCCCGATCCAGCCTCCTGAACGATCCGCGAACGTCTGACACTGACGTTGTCATCACGCATGAGGACATCGATCGGGCCCATGACCGCGAACGGGTTTCGGAGACGCGGGCGCGGCGCGGATTCCGGCCACGGTTGCGGTTGTTCTGGTTGCTGATTGGCCCCGGCATCCTCGTGATGCTCGGGGAAAACGATGGTCCCAGCATGCTGTCCTATGCGGCGACCGGGGCGCGGTTCGGCATCGGTTTCTTCGTGCCCTTCATTGCGCTTACATTCCTCATGGCTTGCGTGGTGCAGGAAATGACCGTGCGTTTGGGCGCGGCCACTCATCGCGGACACGCTGAGTTGATCTTTGATCGCTTTGGTCCGTTCTGGGGTTGGTTTTCGATGATCGATCTCATGGTGGGCAACTTTCTGACGCTGGTCACGGAGTTTATCGCCATCCGCGCCGGGCTGGGATTTTTCGGCGTGCGGCCGGCGGTCGCGGTCTTGAGCGCATTGTTGGTTCTCTCCGTCGCGCTCATGACGCACCGCTACTGGACTTGGGAGCGGATCATTTTAGGCGCGGCAATGTTCAACCTGGTGTTTGTGCCGGTGGCGCTTCTGACCCATCCGCACTGGGGGACTGTGGGCCGCGCATTGGTGACGTGGAGACCACTGCCCGGCGGCCTCACGCAGGAGACGGTGCTGATCCTGCTGGCCAATATCGGAGCGACCGTCACCCCGTGGATGCTGTTTTTTCAGCAAAGCGCGATTGCCGACAAGGGTCTCACCACGCGCGACATCCGCTTCGGGCGCGTGGACACGGTGCTGGGAGCGGCTTTGGCGACAGTCGCCGCGTTGGCAACGATGCTGGCAACGGCGCCACTGTTCATGCACCACATGTCGGCGGCGAACTTCGAAGCCGCCGAGTTCGCCCAGGCGCTGCAGCCATTTATTGGACACTGGGGAGCGGCGCTTTTCGCACTGGGCATATTCGAGGCCGGGATGGTCGCGGCAATTACGATTTCGACTTCATCCGCGTATGCCTTCGGAGAAGTCGCGCGGCGGCCGCACAGTTTGAATCTTCCCTTCAGGCAGGGGAGAGCGTTCTATCTCGTCCTGCTGCTCGAGGCCGCGGCCGCGGCGGGGCTGGTTTTGATCCCGGGAATTCCACTTGTGTACATCGTGCTGCTGGTGAACGTGATCGCGGTCCTGGCCATGCCTCCGGCGCTGCTTTTTCTGTACATGCTGGTAAACGATCGTGAAATCATGGGCAAACTGGTCAGTCCACTGTGGGCGAATTTGCTGGCGCTGGGGGTCGTGACCGTGCTGGTCGGCGCCGGCCTGTTGTTTGGCATCAGTGTGATTGCGCCCAATGCGCTGGCGCTGGTTGGAGGCAGGTAGATGGAAAAACAAGTTGATTCTGCACCTGAGGTTGAAGTGAGCCGCGAAGAAATCACCTCGGTGATGACAGCGCTGGAGCCTGACCAAATCATTTTCACCAAGGAACACCATCATTGTCCGCGTCGGCGGCTCACGAGGAACGAGATGATTCTTTTCTGGGCGCTCAGGATTTACCTCGTGTTCATGGTCGGCGTGGTGGTTTATCAGATTTGGACAGGCGTGCGGTAGGACGGATCTTTTGATTTCGTCGCCCGGCCAAGCAGCGGCGCCCGAAACGAATTAGACTATAAGTTCCGAGTCGGCATTGCGCCCCGGTCCTGTGCCGGGGATTATGGAGGAAGGCCATCATGTCATTAAATAGTTTTGGCGCCCGCGCCACTTTCAAAGTCGGCAAGAAAGAATACGAGATCTACCGGCTCGACGCTCTCGACAAGCAGGGCATCTCGACGCGGCACTTGCCGTTCTCGCTGCGCATTCTGCTGGAGAACTTGCTGCGCACCGAAGACGGGCGCAACGTGACGAAGCAGGAAATTCGCGCGCTCGCAGCTTGGAACAAGAAGTCGAAGCCGGAAAAGGAAATCGCTTTCACGCCCAGCCGCGTTCTGTTGCAGGATTTCACCGGCGTTCCCGCAGTTGTGGACCTTGCCGCAATGCGCGACGCCATGAAGCGACTGGGCGGCGACGCCAAGCTCATCAATCCCTTGCAGCCCGCCGAACTGGTGATTGACCACTCGGTGCAGGTCGACGAATTCGGCTCGCCCAGCGCCATCGACGTGAACGCCCTGCTTGAATTCCAGCGCAACGAAGAACGTTACGCGTTTCTGCGCTGGGGACAGACCGGCTTCCGCAATCTAGCCATCGTGCCGCCGGACACCGGCATCGTCCACCAAGTCAACCTCGAGTACCTGGCGCGCGTGGTGTTTGTGCACGAAGAAGGCGGAAAGCGCACCGCCTATCCCGACACGCTCGTCGGCACCGACTCGCACACCACGATGATTAACGGACTCGGCGTGCTGGGCTGGGGCGTAGGCGGCATCGAAGCCGAGGCTGCCATGCTGGGGCAGCCTGTCTCCATGCTGATCCCGCTCGTGGTCGGCGTGAAGCTCACCGGACGCCTGCGCGAAGGCGCGACGGCAACCGATCTGGTTCTTACCATCACCGAGATGCTACGCAAGCACGGTGTGGTCGGCAAGTTCGTCGAGTACTTCGGCCCCGGCCTGCAAGACCTTCCACTCGCCGACCGCGCGACGATTGCGAACATGGCTCCTGAGTATGGCGCCACCTGCGGGATCTTCCCGATCGACAAAGAAAGCATTCGCTACCTGAAACTCACCGGCCGTAGTGAGGAGCAGATCGCGCTGGTCGAAGCGTACGCGCGCGAGCAGGGACTTTTTCATGATGCCAAAACGCCCGAAGCCGAATACTCCGAATTGTTGAGCCTTGATCTTGCCACCGTCGAATCGAGTATCGCTGGACCCAAGCGCCCACAGGACCGAGTCGTGCTGTCGAAGGCAGGCGAGTCGTTTGCGCAGGCGCTGCCAGCGCTGATCAAACCGAAGGCTAAGGCCGCCGCGGCGGCTCCGGCCGAGGTCGCGCTCAAGCAAGCCGCCCGCAAGCAGGTCAACAATTGGGAACAGGAGGGCGGAAGTCCGACGGCAGTCGGAGTCGAGGACCCGAACGTCCACGAGCACATTCCGACGAATGGGAATGCGGCGCTGCATCACGGCAGTGTGGTGATTGCCGCGATCACCAGTTGCACGAACACCTCGAACCCGTCCGTGATGCTGGCCGCCGGACTGCTGGCCAAGAAGGCCGTGGAACGCGGTCTCGAAGTCCCTGCGACCGTCAAGACTTCGCTCGCTCCGGGATCGAAAGTCGTGCTCGACTATCTTGAAAAAGCAGGTCTGATGCCGTATCTGGAGAAGCTGAAGTTCCACATCGTCGGCTACGGCTGCACCACCTGCATCGGAAACTCGGGCCCGCTGCCGGTTGAAGTTTCGAAAGAAATTGAGGAGAAGAACTTGGTGGTTGCCTCGGTGCTCTCCGGTAATCGCAACTTTGAGGGGCGGATTAATTCCGAAGTCCGGGCCAACTACCTGATGTCGCCGCCGCTGGTTGTGGCTTTCGCCATTGCGGGACGCATCGACATCGATCTGCGTAAATTCGACCTGCGCAAGGATTCCGTTGGCAATGGCAAAGACGGCAAGCCGGTTTATCTCGCCGACATCTGGCCCTCGCAGTCGGAAGTCGAGCAATCGATGGCGACCGCGATTACTTCCGAGATGTTCCGCAAAAGCTACGCCGAGGTGTACGCGGGAGACGAGCGCTGGCGCGGACTGCCCGTTCCGAAGGGCGAGACTTACGCGTGGGAAAAAAATTCCACCTACATTCGCCAGGCGCCCTACTTCGATGACATGGCGCTCAAACCGTCCGCCGTCGAGGACATCAGGGGAGCGCGCGTGCTGGCCGTGCTCGGCGATAGCGTCACCACCGACCACATCTCGCCCGCGGGGTCCATCAAAAAAGACGGACCCGCCGGCAAATACCTGATTGCCCACGGCGTGAAGCCGGCGGATTTCAATTCTTACGGGTCGCGCCGCGGCAATCACGAAGTCATGGTTCGAGGCACGTTCGCCAACGTCCGCCTGCGCAACAAAATGGTGAATACGGAAGGTGGATTTGCCCGCCACCTGCCCGATGGCGCCGAAATGTCGATTTTCGACGCGTCCGAAAAGTATCATGCCGAAAAAGTGCCGCTCGTGATTCTCGCGGGCAAGGAATACGGTTCCGGATCTTCACGCGACTGGGCGGCGAAAGGACCGCTTCTGCTCGGCGTTCGCGCTGTGGTTGCGGAAAGCTACGAACGCATTCACCGCTCCAATCTAGTCGGCATGGGAATTCTGCCATTGCAGTTTCTGCCGGGAGAAAATGCCGAGACGCTGAAGTTGACCGGCGAAGAAGTGTTCGAGATCGCGGGGATTCGCGAAGCGGTCGAGAAATTTTCTTCCGGTCGCAAAATCACGGTGCGCTTGAAGGGTGGGAAGACGACGGAATTTCAGGCTGTGGTTCGCATCGACACTCCACAGGAAGCTCTCTACTACGCTAACGGAGGGATACTCCAGTACGTGCTGCGGCAATTGCTGGCCGGAAAAGCGCAGCCGGAGGCGGTTACCGCGTAGCATTTCCCGTAGAGACGCGGCTTGCCCGCGTCTCCGCAGCCTGAGACGGGGCAAGCCCCGTCTCTGCCGAATCGTTGAAGCGATGCCTAGTTGTCCCTGCGTGGTTGTTGCTCGCTGCGTGCTAATCTCAAACTCCCATGTCGGTTGCCGCCCAGTACATCCCTGCCGCGTATAGCTTGACCGCAGTTGGTGTCTGGGGCGCCAGCGATTTCCTGGGTGGTGTGGGGGCTCGGCGGGCGAACGCGTTTCTATTCACGGCCATCGTGCACGGCAGCGGCTTGGTCGTGGTCGGCACTCTCGCGCTCGTGACCCGCGCCCCATTTCCCGGAAACGCCAGCCTGGGTTGGTCGCTGGTCGCCGGATCGGTTGCGGGCCTAGCCCTGGCCTTGTTCTATCGTTCGCTGGCCAGCGGAAATATGGGACTAGTCGCGCCCGTGGCGGC
>JBEKFN010000131.1:0-10262 GCA_050013295.1 Terriglobales bacterium | reverse complement strand
GTTTCCGTAATGATGATCCCCGCTGAATTCACCACAAAATCGTCGGCACTGTGGATGACGCCGGGCAGCCCGTCCATGATCATGCGGCTGCCCTTGGCGGGAACGATATCGAAAACGATTGTCCACCGCTCGCCGTCCAAGTAATTCGTCCAATTATTGTGAGCAATCACCACCTTGCCGTCTTTCGTATAGCTGCCCGTAGCCACAAACGCACTGCAATGCTCGGGAACCCCCAGCGAAGCCGTGGCCTTGATCCCATGTGCCCGGTCGTATTCCTTGACGTAGTACTCCCATTCCTCGGCGGCATTCAAAGCCACCACATCCCACAGATCGATCTTCATTCCGGGCTTCACGCCGTGGGCATTGACGCCATCGGAGATTCCTTGCAACTCCTCCCGGTACTCCGGCTCAATGTGTGGCCACATCATGTTTTGCGCGGCATCCCGGAAGAACTGCCAGTCTTTCTTACTGTTGTGTATCTGTTCGAGGATGGTGACTTTTAGCGTGTCTTCAATTTCCGGCGCCAGCAGGTAGCCGTTCTGAAAGCCGATTTCGTGAGGTGTGCCTTGCAGGTGCACGAATGTCCACCCGTTATTCTCGGATCGCCGAAAAGCACCCTTCAACTCGGTCTCCGGTGTGCCCGCGCGGGTTGAAGACGCAGATGAGATCGACAAAGCAATTCCCATCAGAAAAAGTCCAGTTGAAATTAGGAACCATCGGCGCATGCGCGACTCCAAGGGCCTTCGAATTCAGGAAATTCTAGCAGAGATTGCTAGCAGAGTTCGACGGAAACACCGCCCCGTGCCACCACCACCAACCTTCTCGACGATGCGGTAGTGCGAGATGGTCTGGTCGATCACTAACGACGGCAACCACGCTCACGCAACGTTTTACAAGTCGGTTGTGCCGCGTGTATCGTTAATGATTCCGCAATTTTTCGTATCTTCACAAGTGGGTGACTCGCATGTCCACGCATCGAACCGCTCTCGTAGCTTTCCTGGCGTTCGCCACCGTTGCGCAGAGAGCAACGTCTGCCTCCAACCCACCAGCATCGCCGCAAGCGGCAGAAGCGAGATCGGCACCGGAGCGGGTGGCGGCTGATACGCCGCGGGTGACGCCGGGCGGAGCGGCTTTCACTGTCCCTTCCGGGTGGTCGATCATGACCGGCAAGAACCTGGTCATACTGGAGCCGCCCGAGGCCGACACGCACGTTGCCATTGTAGACTCCCCGGCAGCCGATGCCAGTGCCGCGGTCGCGGACGGCTGGGCGGCATACAAACCTGATGCGAAGCGGCCTCTTAAGCTGGTTACGCCACGGCCTCCGCGCGAGGGCTGGGATGAGCGACTGGTGTTTGACTACGAGACCTCTCCGAACGAGCGTGCCGTTGTACACGTTGTTGCGCTGCGGGCCGGCAGCACGTGGACCGTCTTCATGCTGGACGGAAGTCAACCGACAGTTGAGAAGCGCGCTGCACCGATTTCGCTGATCTTTGAAAGCTTGCGGCCGAAGGGCTACCGCCGCGAGTCTTTTGCGGGCCGTAAACCGCAACCCCTGGACGATGCACATATCGCTCAGCTCAAGACGTTCGTTGAAACCTCCATGCAAAAACTCGGTATCCCCGGCGCTTCCATGGCGCTCATTGATGGCGGCAAAGTTGTGTATCAGGGTGGGTTTGGCGTGCGCGAACTGGGCAAGCCGGAGCCGGTGGACGAAAATACGGTGTTCATGGCGGCGTCCAACACAACGGGAATGACGACGCTGCTCCTGGCAGAACTGGTCGACGAGAAAAAATTGAAGTGGGATGAACCGGTGACCGAGGCCTACCCGAGCTTCAAACTTGGCGATGCGGAAACTACGAAAAAGGTGCTCGTCAAGAACCTGATTTGCGCCTGCACCGGAATGCCGCGACAGGATCTGGAATGGATATTCGAGTTCAAGAATGCAACTCCGGAATCCACCCTCGCTTTGCTCGGGACCATGCAACCGACCAGCAAGTTTGGCGAGGTCTTTCAGTACAGCAATCTGATGGCGGCGGCCGGGGGATACATTGGCGGACATCTGGCGTATCCGAAGCTGGAGCTCGGGGCTGCCTACGACAAGGCAATGCAGCAAAAGATTTTCGATCCGCTGGGGATGAAATCGACGACCTTCGATTTTGCGCGCGCCCTCGCAGGCAACCATGCCAGCCCGCACGGGGACGATGTGGATGGCAAGCCCGCCGTGGCCAACATGGCCTTCAATTACTCGGTCGTGCCGGCCCGTCCCGCTGATGGCGTGTGGACTTCGGCCGGCGATCTGATCCGTTACGTGCAACTCGAGCTGGCGCTGGGGAAGCTGCCCAATGGCAGGCAGCTGGTTTCGGAAGAGAATCTGCGGGCGCGCCGTGCGCCGCAGATTGCCCACGGCGAGGACGAGACTTATGGGATGGGCCTGATAGTAGACCACAAATACGGAGTTCCGGTTGTCAGTCACGGCGGGAGCATCGCGGGCTTCAAGAGTGACCTTTTCTTTCTGCCGGACTTCGGCATCGGCGCCGTGCTGCTCACCAATTCGGATAATGGGGGCCTGCTTGTGAATGCGTTCGGGCGTCGCTTGCTGGAAGTCGTCTTCGACGGCAAACTTGAGGCTGCCGGCGACCTTGCGGTCCAGGCGGCACGCCATAAATCGGCCCTTGCCCAAGACCGGAAACGACTCGCAGTGCCTGCTGCCCGGGCGCAGGTGGCTGGTTTGGCAAAGCGGTATTCCAGCAAGGAACTCGGTGAGCTGGCCGTGCTGAACCAGGACGGAGTGACCACATTCGATTTCGGCGAGTGGAAAAGCGCGGTGGCGTCGCGGACGAATGACGACGGTACGACCTCGTTCATCACGATCGATCCCACCCATGGCGGGTTCGAATTCGTGGTGGCTGAACGCGCCGGCAAGCGGGTGCTGATCATACGCGATAGCCAGCACGAGTACATCTTTACCGAGGTTGCCTGATCGTGCCGGGCAATTCCTCGCAGCTCTTGTTCGCGACTCGCGTTTCGCCACACTCGGACCATGCCGTCCTTCGTTGACGGGGTTATACGCATTGAGAGCAAAATGCTACACCCCCACAAACAAGCTGCCGGGGTTGGGGTTGGGCCGGTGGCCCGCGCGCTGGCGCTAGGCGTCTGGGTTCATCCGATGTTCCGCCCCACACCTAACTTGACGCGAACAGAGATGCGGGGGACAACGGCAGCCGTTTGTTGGGGTCAAAAAGGAAATTCCGTTTAACATGGCTTGATACGCTCGCTTGACTCACGTAGCCGATGAGGATTAGGCTTGCGCTGCGGTAAGGCTGCGGTTGCCTTTGCCAAGAATTCCATCTCACCGCTAGTCTCAACAAGGAGAAGGTTCATGAAGCGTAGATCCTCGATTTTCGCGGTAGCCGTAGTGTGTTTGGCCCTGGCCGGTTCGATGCTCGCCGACAGCAAAGCCTTTGTTGGTACATGGAAGTTAAACCTGGACAAGTCAAAGTATCCGGCGGGGAAGGCGCCAAAAAGCCTGACGCGCACGGCTACGGCGGATGGCGACACCGTGACCTACAAGTTCGAGGGCGTAGCCGCCGACGGCACCGCCTTCAGTTGGGGATACACCTCCAAGTATGACGGCAAGGATTCCGAAGTGACCGGAACTGGAGTGCCCTATGGCGCGGACCACATTGCCATCAAGCAGGTGAACTCGCACCAGCTTTCAGTCACGTCAAAAAAGGGAGACAAAATTGTAGGCACCACCTCCGCAACGGTTTCTCACGATGGAAAGACGTTGACGCTGACTTCAAAAGGCACGGACGCGAACGGAAAGCCGGTGAAATCGGTGTCGGTTTACGACAAGCAGTAGAGTGGCCGGGTGCCTGGTGCCCCAGGTTCGCGCCCGTTTTTTGGGCGCTAACCTGGGTATCACCGCTAACAGTGTCTTGGTTTCACGGTTTATCCTCCTGTTCCGATTCCCATTGTTGAAGCGCTTTTAAAACTTTGGCCACCCTGGACGCTCGTGCAGGTTCTTTCCTACAGATTTTCTCCAGCGTGTGCTGGTTAATTCCCCGGCGCATAAATTCCCGCTTGGGAACATTTGCGATCCGCGCTAATTGTTCATCGGTCGCAATTGCACTTCCTTTGCGCTTGTACTCGATGGCCTTGAATTCCAGCAAGCTCAAGTCTTCGCCCTCTTCCCAGTGCTTGTCGGATTCTTTTCCGATGTAAATTGGCGGCGAATTCGCAATTATGTGTGCGCGCCTCACTATGACGCAGGCGATGAGCGATGCATCGTGACCGTGCACGCCACGAAGACGAAGCTTTTCGTCACCGGTACTTCCGTGCGGGTAGTGGTGGAAACAAGAACGAATCCGCTCGGGTTGGTCGATGCATTTACAAAATCACGCGACAAGATGATCGAACTGGCAGGCCCCTCTGTTCGACTTCTCAACTAAAAGACCACGAGAGAAATGGGCTCTTACCAACACCGCTAAACGCAAGAATCTCGCGCGCCCAGCCCCGCATACCCCCTGGGGGTAGGGGTGTAGCAAAATCCCCTCAGTGCGTATAACCCCCGTCCTTCGTTGACTAGCGGAGGCCACGTCCGTAAGATGAAGCGACCCGAAAGCCGGGGATCGCCTAGTGATCGGCCAGACCATCTCGCATTACCGAATCGTCGAGAAGCTCGGTGGCGGCGGTATGGGTGTCGTTTACCGGGCCGAGGACATCAAACTGGGCCGTTCCGTCGCGCTAAAGTTTCTACCCGAAGATCTGGCTAAGGATCGCCAGGCCCTGGATCGCTTTCAGCGGGAAGCGCGCGCCGCGTCGGCGCTGAACCATCCCAACATCTGCACCATCCACGAGATTGACGAGGAAAACGGCCAGGCTTTCATCGTCATGGAGTTCCTCGAAGGACAGACCCTGAAACACCGCATTGGCGGCCGTCCGATGGACACGGAAACGCTTCTGAGCCTGGCGATTGAAATTGCCGACGCTTTGGATGCCGCGCATTCCAAAGGAATCATTCATCGCGATATCAAGCCGGCGAACATTTTCGTGACCAAACGTGGGCAGGCCAAGTTGCTGGACTTCGGTCTGGCGAAGTTAGCTCCGGAAAACCGTCTGGGCAGTTCGGAATCCGTGCTGCGAACGGCGACCGACGGGGCCATGGCAATGATGACCACTCCCGGCTCAACGGTTGGAACGGTGGCCTATATGTCGCCGGAGCAGGTTCGGGCCGAAGAACTTGACCCGCGTACCGATTTGTTCGCTTTTGGGTCGGTGCTCTACGAAATGTCCACCGGATGCCTCGCGTTTCCGGGAAACAGCAGTGGCGTAGTCTCAGAGGCCATTCTGAACCGCACTCCACCGTATCCGTCGATCGCGAATCCAGCCATACCTCCTAAGCTGGAGGAGGTGATTTTCAAGGCGCTCGAGAAGGAGCGCGAGTTTCGCTATCAGACAGCCGCCGAGCTGCGGGGAGACTTGAAGCGAATCAAGCGCGCACTCGACACGTCACGCGTGCGGGCAGGGAGTGCAGTTGCCGCCCCACCGGGGACGGCTCCGACCCCGGCGGTTGAGACTGCGGTGTCGCGAAGACGCGTGCTGGTCACAGCATTGGCGGCCGCTGCCATCGCTCTGATCGCCGGCCTCGCCGCTGGAAAGATCTTATGGCAACGCCCGGTGCAGGCCGCACTGCCGATCTACCATCCGCTCACATTCCGCCGGGGCATGGTTCACGCGGCACGTTTTGCTCCTGACGGCAAGACCATCATCTACAGTGCGGCGTGGGAAGGCAAATCTTTGCAGTTGTTCACCACGCGTCCGGAAAGCCCGGAGTCGCATGAGTTGGAGCCGGCCGGAGCCGACGTCCTCGCCGTCTCGTCGTCCGGCGAAATGGCGCTTTCGCTGGGAAGCCGCCCGGTCGCCCAATTCCTCTATTCCGGCACACTCGCGCGCGTGCCTTTGGTCGGCGGCGCGCCGCGGGAGATCCTGGAGAATGTGGAATGGGCTGATTGGTCTCCGGATGGAAGCGCTCTGGCCATTGTGCGGCAAGAGCAAGGCCGGCACCGCCTGGAGTTTCCCCCGGGTAAGGTGCTCTATGAAGCCGATGGATGGATTGGTCATCTTCGCATTTCCCAGAAAGCAGACACCATCGCCTTTATTGACCACCCCCAACTGGGCGACGACGGTGGGGCGGTTGCCGTGGTTGATCTGGCCGGGAAAAAGACAACTCTTTCTACCGGCTGGGACAGCATTCAGGGAATTGCATGGTCGCCCACCGGCGATGAGATATGGTTTACGGCCACACGAACTGGTGGCGACCGGTCTCTGTATGCCGTCAACCTCGCGGGAACCGTCCGGCTGCTCGCGCGGGTTCCTGGAGAATTGACGTTGCTCGATGTTGGCCGGGACGGGAATGTGCTGCTGACCCGCGGCAACGACCGGGCCGGAATGATCGGACTGGCTCCCGGCGAGGCCAAAGAACGCGACTTGTCCTGGCTCGACTGGTCCACGCCAGGCGATCTGTCAGCCGACGGCCGAACCGTCCTTTTTGCCGAAACCGGGGAGGGTGGAGGGCCCAAGTATGCGGTCTACCTGCGCAAAACGGATGGTTCGCCGGCCATTCGTCTTAGTGAAGGAATTGGAACTGCATTATCGCCGGACGGGAAATGGGCGCTCGCGCGACCCAATATCATTCCGTCACCGCTGGTCCTGCTGCCGACCGGGGTCGGAGAAGCGAAGCCTCTCACCCACGATTCGATCAATCACCTCTGGGTGCGTTGGCTTCCCGATGGGAAACGACTGGTGTTCTCGGGCAACGAGGCGGGACACGGATTTCGTCTCTATGTGGAGTCTCCCGGCGAAGGCAAGCCCCGCCCGATCACCCCGGAAGGCGTGAACCCGTCAGTGGTGATCTCTCCGAAGGGCGACTTTGCTGCCAGCGTCGGTCCGGATCACAAAGTTTACCTTTATCCCGTCGCCGGCGGCGAACCCGTGCTCGTCCCCGGCGCAGCGCCAGATGAGGCACCGACAGGCTTCTCCGCAGATGGCCGATTCCTTTACATCTACCGTTTTGGAGAGATTCCAGCCAGAGTGTTTCAGCTCGAGTTGTCGAACGGAAAAAGAACGCTCTGGAAGGAACTGGTGCCTGCCGATGCGGCGGGAATCGACACGATTCGGGGAATAACAATAACCCCGGACGCCAAGGCCTACGTGTATGGCTATATCCGAACCCTCTCAGATCTCTACCTCGTCGAAGGCTTGAAGTGACGGCAGATCGTATTTTTCTCTGAAATGGATTCTTGATTTTCCTAGCTGACTTACTCCCGAATAGATAGCCGAATAGATAATGGTGTGACGATGGGTGTACACTTAGTGCCGTTTTCGCGGCCTAAAAGGAGCTTCGTGCCAATGCAAACGCGGAATCCATACGAAATCGCGCTGGATAAGAACGGCGCGAATTACACGCCGCTGTCGCCGCTTACTTTCATCCGGCGTACGGCCGCAGTGTTTCCCGAGCGCACCGCCGTGATTCACGGCGCCATCCGGCGCAGCTGGCGCGAAACTTTCGAGCGGTGCATTCGGCTGGCGGCGGCCTTGAAGAAGCGCGGCATCGGCGTGGGCGACACGGTTTGCGTAATGGCGCCTAATATACCCGAGCTGCTGGAGGCACATTTCGGCGTGCCCATGGCCGGCGCGGTGCTCAATGCGCTCAACATCCGGCTGGACGCCGAGACCATCGCTTTCGTCCTCCGGCATAGCGATTGCAAGGTGCTCATCACGGACCGCGAGTTTTCGGGCGTGATCGCAAAGGCGCTCGAGCGAGTCGGCGACAAGCCGCTGGTGATTGACATCGACGACCAATATGCCCAAAGCGGCCAACTGCTGGGCGAGCTGACGTACGAACAGTTTCTGGCGGAGGGCAACTCTAATTTCGCCTGGGAACTGCCGGGCGACGAATGGCAGGCGATCTCTCTCAATTACACGTCGGGCACCACGGGCAATCCCAAAGGAGTGGTGTATCACCACCGCGGCGCTTACCTGAACGCCGTCGGCAACGCCCTGACTTGGGCGATGCCGCACCACCCCGTCTATTTGTGGACACTGCCCATGTTTCACTGCAATGGCTGGTGCTTCCCGTGGACCATCACGGCCATGGCAGGCACACATGTATGCCTGCGGCAAGTCACGGCAAAGGGAATGTACGATGCGTTCGCCGATCTCGGCGTCACTCATCTGTGCGGCGCACCGATTGTCCTCGGAACTATAGTCAACGCGCCAGCCGGGCAGAAGCGGGATATCCGGCGAGGCATCCGGGTGATGACCGCGGGCGCAGCGCCACCGCCGGCGATCCTAGAAAAGATGCAGGGTCTCGGGTTCGATGTCACGCATGTTTATGGATTGACGGAAGTGTACGGTCCGGTGACGGTTTGCGCTTGGCACGAGGAGTGGGATGCCCTGCCGGTCTCCGAGCAGGCGACTTACAAGGCGCGACAAGGCGTCTGCTACGAGACCCTGGAAGGGCTGATGGTCGCCGACGCAGTGACCCTGAAGCCGGTGCCTAGCGACGGCGCTACCATGGGCGAGATCTTCCTGCGCGGCAACACCGTTATGCGGGGCTATCTGAAGAATGCCAAGGCCACTGAGGAAGCCTTCGCGGGCGACTGGTTCCACACCGGAGACCTCGGAGTCATGCATCCGAACGGCTATATCGAATTGAAGGATCGTTCCAAGGACATCATCATTTCCGGGGGGGAAAATATTTCCACCATTGAAGTTGAGGCGGTGCTCTATCGCCATCCGGCGGTGCTGGAGGCCGGAGTAGTCGCGCGACCCAACGAAAAATGGGGAGAGACACCCTGCGCCTTCATTACGCTGAAGGAAGGAGCCTCGGCCACCGAGCAGGAGATCATCGATTTCTGCCGCGAACGCTTGGCGCACTTCAAAGCGCCGAAGACCGTCATCTTCGGCCCCTTGCCGAAGACTTCTACGGGAAAGCTGCAAAAATTCCGCCTGCGCGAAACTGCCCGCGAATTAGCCAGGCCGGCCTCCACGGAAAAACCCTGATCGCCTTCGATTGCGACGTCAGAGCCGGATGTCGCGACCGCGGCGGGTCAAGCTTCCTGTTTTCCGGGTCGTTGCTGCCCCTACCGCTTTGCTCCTCAAATTTTAAACGCCTGTCTCACCGTGTTGCGGCAAATTTCCTTCCAGCAAGTCGTGCAGCCGGTTCGCGGGGCACCGCAATCCGATATAGAAGCTTCCGAATAGCGCATAAACGGCACTGACGTGGTCGAAGCGCATTTCGTAGATCAGCTTCTTGAAAACCAAGGGATCGTCGGCGAACAGGTCGACGCCCCACTCCCAGTCATCAAACCCGATGGAGCCGGTGATGATCTGTTTCACCTCTCCGGCATAGCGGCGTCCGACCAGCCCGTGTTCATTCATCTGGCGCTGGCGCTCTTCCATGGGAAGCGTGTACCAGTTCTTGTCTTCGCCGCGCCGCCGGTCCATTGGATAAAAGCAGATGTAGCGGTTCGGCGGCATCGCCGGAAACAGCCGCGGCTTCATCGCTTCTTTCTGGCGCGCGATGGTTTCCTGGATGGCGCGCTTCCATTCCTCCGAGTGCGGTTCCACGCCGCGATCGGCGAGAGCCTTGTAGGTCTTCAATGACGACTCATACAGCCCCAGCTCAATCACCGACAGGTACGAAGTCGCAGGCTCCAGGAAGTCATGGAGTCGGAGCCGCGCCACGTCGAGCTCCGCCTGATTGAGCTGGTCGAAGCTCTCGCGGAAGTGGACGAGCATCAGATCCCCTTTGTGTCCCAGCAAAGAGAACAGCGCCGACTGCCCATCGGCCTTGCCTTCCATCTCGGCCAGCAGCCGCGTGGCTTCGGCGGCGATCTCGCGACGGGCGTTGTCGGAGGTGGAGCGCCATGCGGTCCAGCGGAAGCGCATCATCTGGTGGAGCGTGGCGTAGCCTTCAAGCGTCAGCGGCACGGCGGGGAGTTGCCCGGCGGCAACTGGGAGAGTTGACGGATGCGTTGGAGTCATGGACTTATTGTAAACATGATTGAATCATTGAGGCATTGAGACATTGAATCATTGCCCCAATGCCCAATGATTCAATACCTCAATGAGTCAATGACTCAATGCCTCACCCGAGGTACCCCAGGCGCCACGGGACGCAGATTGCTCCAGTGTGCGCCGGTGTGCTAAAAGCAGCTATATGCGCAAATGGATGAGCGAGCGCTTGAAGCGCCGCA